>JBHLNL010000066.1:0-14941 GCA_048941605.1 Promethearchaeota archaeon
AGATTTTATTATCCCTTAAATAACTCACTAAATCAACTTTAAACTTTTTTAATTTGTAATTATAAAAAAATAGGATTTGTCTTTTAATTGGTTTATTATTAAATTGAAAATAATAAAGGATTTTTAATTAATAAATTGCACATCTTAATAATAGCCAAATAAAAAATTAATACATTAATAACCTCACTCTTTACAAAGACATTAAAGTCATTAAATCCCTTGATATTTAAGAACTTCTTTAAAAATTAATATAACATCTAAAAATGAGTCTGTTTAACTAATCTCTGCTATATTAGTGACTTTATCTAAACTTGAGTAAGTTTGATACATTATTGTAAAAAATATCCTGTTTTGCTTCATTTGAGACTCTTGGAAGCGACAAAATTTTTTCAATTTCAATAGGCAAAGTTGAGGTTGTTGGGGAGTCAGAACCAAATAACATTCTCTTGTAACCTAGAGTTTTAATAAGGCTATATATGCCCAAAGAAACTGAGCAACTTGTTTCGAAATATACATTTTCAAATTTTTTCAATAAAACTCCGACGCTCACAGCGTATTCCATACAAAAAGCAGCATGACCCACAATAATCCTTAAATCGGGAAATTTTGTAGCTAGCTTGGCAATATCTTGTGGCTCAGATCCATCATGAAATTTGGTTTTTGGAAGTGAATGAATGAAGAGTAGGAAATTTTTATCAAATTCTTGCATAAATGAGACTAATTTTTCAACACCCTTAGGAAATTTAAAAAAATTAAAACTAGCATGTATTTTAACCCCAATGAAACCTTTTTTAAAATGATTTTCCAAGATTTTATAATTATCCTCCTCTTCTTCAAGACTTAAATTTGGATTGAACCAAAAAAACTTATAAAATCTATCTGGGGCCTTATTGGCTAGGTCTATTACATCTTGATGAGATAATTGTCCTTTTGGCATCATATTTTTAAAATCATTTAAATAAGCTGATAGATTTTCTTCTCGATTTAACCCAGAAGCATGTTCCCTTTGCTTACTGTGATATTTGGTTCTATTAATTGTGGTTACAATTGCTTTTTCTACATTGTAATAGTCCATATAGCTTATCACATCTTCATGAGGTTTGAGAAACATTCCATAAGTATGAAGATGTGCATCAAATATCTTGAAATCATTCCTAGAGATCATAATAAATCTCTTAAAAAAAATAATAAAGAACTTATAAATTTTTAATTTTTTCAAGAATTTCTAATCGGTTTTTTTCCCAGTATTTATCAACTGCTTTCTTTACTGCTTTTTTAGCAACTTTTTTTACAATTGTTCTCTTCATAATTGTTCCGAGAACATTCATTACCTTTTCAACCATTAGACTTTTAATAATTCCCTCTATAGATTCACTTTTCGAAGCTTTTTTAAGCCATTTATCAAATATTTTATCAACATTTTTATGTATATTTTCTCTAAGTTCTGAATTGATCTCTTCTTCCATGAAAGTTCCCTTTAGTAAATTTATATAACTGATAATAATACAGTCATTTAAAATTATAGAAACAATAAAAAAATTTAATTTGATCTTAGCGATGTTTAATGAATGTCCCGTTTTGATATTCATTAAAGGCTATCATTAATTCATCATCAGTATTCATTACAATTGGCCCTCGCCATGCAACAGGTTCTTTTAAAGGTTTTCCAGAAACTAACAAAAAACGAACTCCTTCATTTTCAGTGGTAATTTTTATTTGGTCTCCATCTCGATAAATTATTAGTGTTTCTTTTCCTACTAATTCTTCTTTATTATCATCAAAATATCCTTTACCATCAATTGTGTACGCAAATGCATTATATCCTTTTCTAATTGGATGAACAAATTCTGAATGAGGGCTCATTTCAACGTCTAAATATTCTGGATCAGTAATAATATCTTGGACTGGTCCTTTAACTCCATTTAATTCTCCAGATATTATTTTAACTTTTACTTTATTATTATTTAAAGAGATTTCAGGAATTTGTGAATTTTTTATATCTCGATACCTTGGATCCATCATTTTATGTGAAGCTGGAAGATTTGCCCAGAGTTGGAATCCCCAGAGTAAAGTATCATTTCTATCTTTTTTAGGCATTTCTTGATGTATAATGCCGGATCCAGCTGTCATCCACTGTATATCACCAGCTTCAATAACACCTCCATTACCTAGAGAATCGCCATGTTCAACTCTGCCATGTAGCATATATGTAATAGTTTCTATGCCACGATGTGGATGCCATGGAAACCCTGCCATATAATCTCTAGGATTATCTGAATGAAAATCATCAAGAAGTAGAAAGGGATCTAATGATGAATCTACATAACCAAAAGCTCGTTTTAATCGAACACCAGCGCCTTCAAATGTAGGTCTACTTTTTAATGTTACTCTAATTTTCCTAATTTTGTCCATAATATTATCACATCCAATTCGACAATTATTTCTTTGGCTTATAAAAACTAGACAAAAATGAAATTATATAAATAATCCATAGATCATAATGACTTAATAATAGCACTTAATTTAAGAAGTGAATTAATCTATTCTATGTTAAATCATAGATTAATTAACCCTCCTAGAAAACCTAAACAGTTTGTGAAGACTGCTATTGAATTTTTAAAAAAACATGCAAAATATAAAAAGGTGTTCTGTGCTTTATCTGGAGGTATAGATAGCTCTGCAACATACATTTTACTAAAAGAAGCTAATATAAACACTATTCCAGTGTTTATCGACCACGGGCTTATGAGAATAATCAGAGGAACTGAAGAACGGGATTATATCAAGAAATTTTTTCCAGATATAAGAATAATTGACATTAGAAAGGAATTTTTACCAAAAATATATGGGGAAGGAGATGCAGAAATTAAAAGGAAGCTTTTTAAGGCAGCTTATTCAGAAATTATAAACAAAATAATTAAAAAGGAAAGCTGCGATTTGTTAGCCGATGGAACAATACTTCCTGATATAGAAGAAAGTTTTGGAGTTAAAATAACTGATTTAAAAGAAACAATGAGTCTTGAGGATGAAAAAGAACTTATGGACAAACATATTGAAGGTTTTGTTAAGAGCCAACACAATGTTGAAATTGAATATGAAGTAGTAGCAACTATTCAACCCGTAGCTAGTCTTACCAAGCATGAAATACGTAAAATACTTGAATATTTTAAAATGCCGCAAGAACTTATATATAGAAAAGCCTTTCCTGGTCCAGCACTTGCAGCAAGAATTATCGGTCCTGTTACTGAAGAAAATCTTGCGTTTGAGAAAGAAGTGCATGATTTAATAGAGTCAGCAGTTGAAGATTTCTATACTGAAAAATATGGGAAAACAATGATAATTAATGATGATGGGGAACAAGAACCTTTTCAAGTTTTTGCTGCTATCAGTGAAGATGTTCTTAATAAAAAAATTACCGGATTAGTTGATGGAAAGCGAATTTACGAGATACCACTATGTGAAAAAGGAGATTGGAATTATAAAAAATTGATTAATAAGGCAACTAAATTAAAAGGGTATGCAAGGATTTTATTTGAACTAGGAAGTAATCCTGAAGGGAAATTTGATGTAATTATCAGATCAGTTAATAGTAAGGATGCGAGAACGGCAACAGTTACTAATTTACCTATAAATTTATTAAGAGAATTAAATCAAATGCTCCTAAGTTTATCTAAAACGAAATATATATATTTTGATGTAACACCAAAACCACCTGCAACAATAGAGTATGTTTAATTTCTACATAAAATTTCTATTTAAGTTCCCCCTTTTTCTTCTGTAACTAATGTAAATACTTTAAATATTCTTTTAAAGATATTTGGTTTAACTTCTTGGAGATCTGCATAATTTACTCCTATTATATTAAATCTTTTAAGGAACTGATTCAAACGGTTATAAAAGGATTTAAAATTTCTTTTGATTTTAGGTGACCATCCAATTTCTGAAAATGCAATAAGTCTTGGAAATGTCTGCCATTCTAATCTTTTAATATTAGGGGTATATTCTCCCCACATTGGGGCTTCTAATCCTAAAACATGCTCATGATATTTTTTTTCTAATTTCTTTGGAATTGGTTCAAATTTATAGGCAAGTTTGAGTGGAGTAAATGAATATGAATGATCAAGATAAGTATATTTGAAGTTTGACATTATAACATCTCCTCCTTTTTTAATATGTTCAAGAACTTTTTTCTTTCCACGTAGCCAATACTGACAAATAATCTTTTGTTTTAGATTTTCATCTAAAGCATCATTCCAGCATATTACTTTTTGACCATTTAAGTTTAAAAATTCAGATATCCTATTGGTAAAATATGTCTGAAGATGTTTTTCATCCTTTAAATCCTCCGTTTCTAACACTTTTTGACATTCAGGGCACTCTTTCCATCTTTCCTTAAGGACTTCATCACCTCCTATATGTATTATATTAGAAGGAAATAAATCTACTAATTCTTTTAAAATATTTTGAATAAATTCAAAAACTTCTTCATTTCCTACGCACAAAACATCCTTATGAAAACCCCAATGTGTAGAAACTTTAAAAGGATAGCCTTTACAACTTAAATTAGGATATGATGCTAAAACAGCCCTAGTGTGCCCAGGGATATCTATTTCTGGTATGATTGTTATGAATTGATTTTTTGCATAATCAATAATCTCTCGTATATCTTCTTGAGAGTAATATCCTGAATGAGGAATTCTATCCCTTTTCTTACTAAGACGCCCACCAATTTGTGTCTCATTCCTTTTAGAACCAACATCTATAAGTTTTGGATATTTCTTTATTTCTATTCTCCACCCCTGATCATCCGTTAAATGCCAGTGAAAAACATTTAATTTTAGTGATGCTATTAAATCTAATAAACGTTTAACAACTTCTTTTCCATGAAAATGTCTTGCTTCGTCTAACATGTATCCACGCCATGAAAATCGAGGGTAATCTTTTACTTTCATACAAGGGATATACCATTCAATATCTTTTATGACGTTTTTGCTTTCAATTTCGGGAGGAAGGAGCTGTCTTAATGTTTGAATACCATAAAAAATCCCAACAGGCTTTTTGGATGAAATAGTAATCATAGTCGGAGTTATTTCAAGATCATATCCTTCAACACCCAATTGGTTTTTATTTTCAACTAATATAAGATTTATTGAGTTCTTCCTTGTCGTTTTATCATCTAAACTCTTTACTTTTAATTCAAAACTAGTAGCAGGATAAATTAAATTTCTTAAATATCCACTCAGATTTAATAGATCTTCTTTTGAATATATTAGGGTGTTTTCTGTAAGAACAAATTTTCCTGGAGAAGAAACTAAAGACACAGGCACAGGAATAATAGCTATTTTTGGTATAATCCTCACACTTTTGCTGTAGTAAATCCTTTAAAATTAAAAAACTAAAATTATTAATAAAATTAAGTAGAAAAGAAATTATTACTTAAAAATGAATTTTTTCTAAAGAAAATGACGCTTCAAATTAAAAATGGATGGTTTGTTGATGAAAAAGGACGAAGAGTATTACTTAGAGGAGTTAATTTAGGTGGAAGCTCAAAAGTTCCATTTACTCCTAATGGAGCAACTCACATTAAAACAGATTTCAGTGATCACAGAAATGTCTCCTTTATAGGACGTCCATTTCCTATAAAAGAAGCAGATGAGCACTTTTCTCGATTAAAGCATTGGGGTTTTAATTGCTTAAGGTTTTTGGTAACTTGGGAAGCAATTGAGCATAATGGACCAGGAGAATATGATAAACAATATTTAGATTATATAGAAGAGATACTGAAAATTACTGAAGTGTATAAATTTTATACGTTCATAGATCCTCATCAAGATGTTTGGAGTAGAATGTCGGGAGGAGATGGTGCTCCTGGTTGGACTTTCGAAAAGATTGGTTTAGATTTTACAAAATTTGATGAAACAGAAGCAGCATTAGTTATGCAATATAGATTTGATCCAAATAACGCAAATGCATATCCTCATCTACATTGGTCAAGTAACGCTGTCAGATTTGCTAATGGGACAATGTGGACTTTATTTTTTGGAGGAAAAGATTTTGCACCCTCATGTAAAATTGATGGAATGAATGCTCAAGATTATTTTCAAATGCATTATATTAATGCAATCAAACAAGTTGCTGTACGAGTTAAAGACAATCCTTATGTAATTGGATTTGATACCATGAATGAACCTGAACAAGGTTGGATTGAAAAAAAAGTTGATGGGATTGGTGCTGAAAAGCTTACTGATGATTTAGGTTATACATTCACACCTATAGATGCAATTTTGACAGGATCGGGTCATTCTCGAGTGGTAGGGTATAAAGAGGTAAAAAGACTTGGAGTTAAGGAAACAAGAAGAGACGAATTGAATAAAGAAAAAATATCTTGCTGGTTCAACAGAGCAGAAGATATATGGAAAAAGGAAGGAGTCTGGGGATTAGATGGAGATGGTAATCCTACTATTCAAAATAACGATTATTTTGTAATTAAACAAGACAAAAAAGTTAATTTCTATAACGATTACTTATCGCCTTTTATTAATAATTATACTAAAACTATTAGAGGAGTAATTCCTGAGGCTATCATCTTTTTTGAATCACATCCAATTCGAATATTAAGAGGAGAAAAAATAATATTTATTGTACCTAAAAATGTAGTACACGCGGGACACTGGTATGATGGAGTAACTCTAGGAACTAAACGGTCAATGATAAAAGCTAATTACGATTTAGTGGAAGATAAAGTAGTAATGGGAAAAAAGAATATTCAAGAAATGTTTATACGTCATTTACATAATATAAAAAGTATAGCAAAATCTATTCATGGAGGAATTCCAACTTTAATAGGGGAATTTGGATTACCCTACGATCTTAATAAAAAAGAAGCTTATCGTACATTTAAAAATGAACCGGAAACGGCATGGGATAAACACATAAAATTACTAACTATGTACTACAATGCTCTTGATGCTAATTTATTACATTCCACTCAATGGAATTACACAGCTGATAACAATAATCAATGGGGAGATCTCTGGAATATGGAAGATCTATCTATTTTTAGTAGAGATCAACAATTAGATCCTAAAGACATTAATAGCGGAGGAAGGGCAATTGAGGGATTTTGTCGTCCACACTTTATCCACTGCTCTGGAATACCATTAAAGATGGAATTTAATTTTAAAGAAAAGAGATTTCATTTTGAGTTTAATGGAGATTTATCAATAAAAGAACCAACAATAATTTATGTCCCAAAAATACATTATCCAGAAGGTTATCAAATTCAAGTTTCTGAAGGAAAAATAGAAAAGAACGAAGATGATCAATTAGTTCTTGTAAAAATAGAAAATGAAGGAATCCATACAGTTGATATTATAAAAGACGAATAATCAAGTTTATTAAAAAAATATTTTTTAAATTTGATATAAATTTAAATAAAAAGTTTAAATATTTCAAGATATCATTTACAATTATTGTTTATACCCAGAACCCATTAATTTAAGCGAATTTAATTAGTAAGTGTACTTTATGAAAGGAAGAGTTATTACTTTTGGAGAAATTATGCTCAGGCTTTCACCTCCTAATTTTCAACGTTTCAGCCAAGCTCGATCTTTTGATGCTATTTATGGGGGTGGAGAGGCAAACGTGGCTGTTTCATTAGCTAATTTTGGCATCCCCGTAGATTATATCACAAGATTACCTAAAAATGAGATTGGAGATGCATGCATTCAATTTCTTAGGCAATATGGCGTTAATACAGAAAAAATTATAAGAGGAGGTAGTAGAATGGGGATTTATTTTCTTGAAATGGGATCCACAGTTCGTCCCAGTAAAGTTATTTATGATCGTGCTAACTCAGCAATTGCTACAGCAGAAATAAATATGTTTAATTGGGAAACTATCTTTCAAGGTTCTTCATGGTTTCATTTTACAGGTATAACGCCAGCAATTTCTCAAAATTTAGCTGATTTATGTCTTGAGGCTGGTAAAATAGCTAAAAAGAAAGATTTGATTGTGTCATGTGACTTAAACTATAGAAGTAAATTATGGCAATATGGTAAACAACCCGAAGAAATTATGTCAAAAATTGTGAAATATTGTGATTTAATTGTAGCAAATGAAGAAGATGTTGAAAAAATATTTGGTATTAAAGCACCAGATACAGATATTACTTCTGGTGAACTTGATCCAGAAAAATATAATAAAGTAGTAAAAGAAGTTATGATTAAATTTCCTAATCTAAAATATATAGCAATTACTCTTAGAGGCTCAATCTCAGCAAGTCATAATACTTGGTCTGGAATTCTTTATGATGGAAATAAAATATATATTGGTCCTAAATATAATATTACTCATATTGTGGATAGAATAGGAGGGGGTGATTCATTTGTGGGTGGAATAATCTATGGGTTTATGACTTATGAAAATGACCTTCAAATGATTTTAAATTTCGCTGTTGCAGCATCGTGTTTAAAACATTCGATATTAGGAGATTTCAATTTGGTTTCAGTGGATGAAGTTCTTAAGTTATTGAGTGGTGACACGTCAGGACGAGTTTCAAGGTAAATAATTAAAGGTGAATTTAATAATGAGTGAAAATCAAAAGTTAATAGTTACCGTAACTACAGCCCACTCTTGGATATATCCAGAGGTTAAAAATTGGGCGCAAAATGTGGATCAATTAATTGATGATGTTGTAAAAAGTTATGAAGCAGGTGCAGCAATAGCTCATGTTCATCTTCCTAGAGGTGAAGAAGTTGAAACTGTTAAACGAATACGAGAAGAATGTGATGTTATTATTCAAGCAGGAATGTCAAGTGAATCAATCCCCCAAAGAAAAGGTGATTTTGATGCAAAACCAGATATGATGGCTGTTATGTTAAATCATCACGCTGAGCACTTTACTCAATTACTAGTTGATGTATTGCATCCTTTAAAAGAATTAGAAGAATATTGTATAAAATGTAAAGAAGCTAATATTAAGCCAGAATGGGAGGTTTGGCAACATGGCTCTTATTGGAACTTAAATTATTTAATAGAAAAAGGATTATTAGAATGGGAAAAACCGCATTTCCTAACATTATTCTTTAATTGGCCTGGAGGAACATGGAGCCCTGCCAATTTTGAAGAATATATGCATAGAAAAAGATATATTCCACCTAATAGTGTTCATTCTGTTAGTGTTATGGGCGATGATCAAATGAAACTTTTAGTTTTTGTTCTCACTCATGATGGAAATATTCGAGTAGGTACTGAAGATTATCCATTTATTAAAAAAGGATTACCAGCAAAAAATAATGCGGAAATTGTGAAAAATTTTGTAAGTATTATTAAACATGTAGGGAAAGAAGTGGCTGATCCTTCTGAAGCTCGTAAAATATTAAACTTAAAATAATTTATATTTTAAATTTTAAAATAATAGAAAAACATAAAATGAAGTTAAAAGATAAAGTAGCTATAGTAACAGGAGCAGGAGCAGGAATAGGGGAAGCTACTGCTATTCTTTTTGCTAAAGAAGGTGCAAAAGTATGTTGTAATTCTTTATCTGATTCTGCAAAAAAAGTAGTAGAAAAAATTAAATCAGCTGGCGGAGAAGCAATTTTTGTACAAGCTGATGTTTCAGTTGAGACAGAAGCAAAGAGAATCATAGAGAAAACTATAGATCATTACAATAAAATAGATATTCTCTTTAATAATGCTGGAATTGTTCTAGGTGGAACGATTGACACCATTGCAACTGAAGATTGGGATAGAACTATGGCTGTTAATGTTAAAGGAATTTATTTAGTCTCTAAATATGCAATTCCATATTTAAAGATAACAAATGGTACTATTATTAATAATTCTTCGTCAGTAGCTTTTAAAGGTGTAAAGAACAGAGCTGCATATACTGCATCTAAAGGTGCTGTTCTTTCAATGACACGAGCAATGGCAGCAGATTATATTGAATATAATATTCGTGTAAATGCTATTTGCCCTGGTACAACCGATACACCATCTCTAGTAGACCGTATTAAAAGTCGTGGTGGTGATTATCAAAAAGTTAGAAAAGAATACATTTCTCGCCAAAAGATGGGAAGACTTGGTACTCCAAACGAAATTGCTGAGGGCGTTTTATTTCTCGCTTTAAATAAATTTTGTACGGGAATTAGCCTTCTTATTGATGGTGGAATGACACTCTAAATTATAATAAATATTTTTACTTTATCCTGAAATATCTCGTTTATTCAATAAAATTATACCTGCCATCAAAATGATTCCAGCAATAACAATCAAATAGATAAGTGATGCAATCGGGTGATAATAATTTGTTATTTGAAACTCATAAGTCTCACCAGTCCACTCCCATTTAACAATCCCAAAAATGTAAAACATCATTCCAAAGTAATTCCAAATTTGAGGAACAAAGACTTCTGAAATCCACATAAATACATTAGCAAAATGATAACCTATATCATAATGATACAGAGCATATCGTTCATATAAATTCGGACCATAACCATATCCTATTAATAAAGATCTGAACATCATAAAAACAAGAAAGGAAAAAACCACTATCATAACTGGAATAAGTGAAACATTCCTAGGTTTTTTAAATATAGATGATAAACCAATAGACATACCTCCAAAAAAGAACAAAATTATAAGAGAATAGAGAAAATTCATTCCAAGATAAGCAGGAATATCTGAAAATGGATATTTTATGATTCCAATTATACATATAATAGATAGGCTAGAAAAACTTACAATTACTCCAAATAGAAGAAGAGCTGTAAACTTTGCTAATACAATTTTTGTTCGAGATATCGGTTTACTCACTAAATATAGCATTGTTCTTGATTTTATTTCTTCAGAGATTAGAGGTGCTGAAGAAGCTATAATGATAAATGGATATATCAGGGAAAAATTATAATACCATGTCACAAATCCCATTCCACTTGCTTGTATCATAGAAACATCTCCAGATAAAAATTGTGTAGGTGTAAAAACAAATATCAATGCTGGAACTATTACCATAGAAAAGATAGCGATTATAAACTTTTTTAAAGATCCAACATCAAATACTAATGTTTTTGTAAATAAGGCAACACTAGGTCCATAGTTTATTTTAGAAAAAACATCTCTTGTCTCTGATTTATGCGCATCTGGATTCAACTTATCAGTCTTCAAACATTATTCCCCTCATTTGTCATTAAATCTATAAATATATCTTGTAGAGAAGATTCAGGTTGGTAAAATTCTCTTAAAATTACATTATTATCAATCAGTAATTTAGGAATGGCTTTCTGAAGCATTTCAATATCTTTTGAAACAATATGAATTTTGTTATCATTTTCATCAATCCAGATATCTGCAATAAAATCCTTCTCCTTTAAATGTGATAACATTTTTTCATTTAGACTCGTGTTCAAAATAATAAGATTAGTTTTACCCTTAAGAGAGTGCATTTTTTTAATATTTTTGATTGTATCTGTTATTACAATTTTACCTTTATTAATCATCGTAACTTTATCACACATTTGTTCAATTTCAGATAAAATGTGACTTGATACAAAAACACTCATCCTCTCTGATAATTTTATAATGTCTTTTATAATATTATCTCGACCAATAGGATCTAAGTTCGATGTGGGTTCATCCAATATTAAAATTTCAGGGTCGTGTATAAGGGCAGCAGCTATTCCAACACGTTGTTTCATACCTTCCGAATACTTTTCTATAATTTTATCATGTGCCTTTAATAGTCCTAATTTTTGTAATAATTCCTGTGTTTTTTCTTTTGCTTCGTTCTTTCTTAAACCACTTAATCCACCTACATATGTTAAATATTGCTCACCAGTCATATTATTATAAAACGGAGGATCTTGAGGTAAGAAACCTATTATTCTTCGGGCACTTACAGAACCAGCATCTCTCCCTTTAACTTTTGCCCTTCCACTAGTAATTGAAATCGCTCCAATAAGCATATTAATTGTTGTAGTTTTTCCCGCTCCATTTGGACCTAAAAATCCGTGAACTCCAGGTTCCATTACAATATCAATTTCATCTACAGCTTTTAATGCTTGTTTACCCTTATCATAAACTTTTGTTAATTTATTCATCCAAATTTCTGGAATTTCTGATTCTTCTTTAATCATATCTTAAATGCTCACTTTTCTTATTTTGGTTACTAATTTTATTTTAGATGCTGATATGTGATAAAAACAATTTAAGACAAAAATGGATAAACACATTTTATTGGATCTATTTTAAAATAAATTTTTTTAATTAATAAAATTGTATATTTTACATCAATATTTTTTATAATATTAGAGTAAAACTTATGGAAATCATAAAATTTGGCATAATGGGATGTGGATCTGCTAGTAATTTTCATATTTTAGGTAATAAAAAAGATCCTAATCCAAATATCAAATTTGTGGCTGCTTATGATATTAATGAAAATAATCTAAATCGAGTTACTAAACGTCATAAATTTACACCTTACACTGATTTAGATAAATTTCTTCAAAGTGATATAGAAGCAGTATTATTATTAGTTCCCCATTTTTTACATGCAGATTTAACTGAAAAGATTGCTGAAGCTGGAAAACATGTATTATGTGAAAAACCAATGGCTTGTACATTAGAAGAATGTGATAGAATGATTGAATCTACTAAAAAAGCAGGTGTAAAATTTATGATCGCTGAAAATCATCGATTTTTACCCGTTCATCAATATATAAAACAACTACTTGATAAAAAATTCATAGGGGATGTGTTTTTAACCAGAACTTATGAAGGGGCTTATTGTGATTCTCAAGAGTTTTTAGATCCTAATCTATGGAATTTTACTTTTGATAAAGGTGGAGGGGGTGTTGTAATGGATCAAGGGGTTCATAAGTTTTCAATGTTAAATTGGTTTTTAGGTGATGTTGAATCTGCCCAGTGTTGGTGTTCGAAAACACTAAACAGTCCATCAAATAAGGGTGAAGATACAGCATTAATATTATTACGTTATAATTCAGGAGCAATTGCGAGTGTTGCATTATCTTCTACAACTGTACATCCACTAAATAACAGTACTGAATTACAAGGAACAAAAGGAACTATATATGAAGATCATTCTTGGGAGAATCCTCTAAAAATCTTTTCATCTCATCTTGAAGCAGAAAAGAAAGGTGAATTTTATAGTCCCTCTGCACCTATTGAACATGGACCATATCCTCAATATTATACAATATCGGCGAGATACGAAGATCATTATTTTGCCGAATGCATATTGAATGATAAAGATCCTGAATTCACCCCTGGACAAGCAAAAGAAGCAGTTGCGGTTGTCCTGCTTTCTTATCTTTCTGCGAAAAATGGAACAATCACAACTATGGATGAATTAAAGAGTATTGCAAAAAAAGAAGGGACAAGTAGTATTTTGCGAAACTTTTTGCCAGTAATTCAAAATAATTATAAAAATTTAAATTGGTAAAAACGTAATAGTTAAAATAAAAGGGGATTGAAATTGGTAAAACATATTGGAATTATCGCTTGTAGTGCAGAAGGTGCTGCATTGTGTTACAAGACAATTTGTATAGAGTCTCAAGAAAAGTTGTTTAAATATAGGCATCCTGAAATAACAATGCATACACCACCTTTAGCTGATTATATGCAGCATATATGGAATGGAAACTGGGAAGGTGTGGCAGAATTAATGCTCAAATCAGCTGAAATTGTAGCAAAAGCCGGAGCTGATTTTGCAATTTGTCCCGATAATACTATTCACCAAGCCTATAGTCTGATGATATCTAAATCACCTATCCCCTTGATGCATATTGCAGAAGTTGTAGGAGAGGTTGCTAAACAAAAAAAATATAAACATTTGGGAATATTAGGAACCAAATATCTTATGAATTCTCCAGTTTATCCTGATGCTCTTAAAAAATTTAGAATAAGTTGCGAAATACCGGAAATTTCAGATCAAGAAAAAGTTGATCATATTATTTTTGAAGAATTAGTGAATGGTGTTTTTTCAGAAGAATCTAGAAAGGAATTTAATAAAATAATTCAAAAGTTAGCGAAAAATAATTGTGATGCTGTTGTTCTTGGATGTACAGAGATACCTTTACTTGTAAACCCTAATGATTGCCCTTTACCAACTTTAGATTCCACTAGATTGTTAGCAAGAGCAGCAATTAGAAAAGCTCTTGAGTAATTTTAATAATAATCTAATTTTTTTTTCTACACACTACTAAGAAATGTTCAGAGCTTCCTATTAATGAAGGATGAGTGCTTGTTTCAATCACGATTTTTATCCATTTTTCCCATTGACTTGGATCCTCATAAATCAAATTAGTCTCATTTTCATGATGAGAAGAGAGCCCCTCTAATCCTGCCATTTCCAATATTTCGACATTATGCTTTTCAAATTCCTTAATTAATTCCTCTGGTAAATAAAAATGTGTTGGTGTAAAACCTTCCCCTGTTTCACCAGGGATATAATTGCTATCCTCCCAATGGTGTTGCATGTATTTAATTTCATGAGGAAATTCTTTCAAAATCGTTTTAAATAATCCTATAAGACTTATAACTGATATAAATATTGGAGCTCCCTTTTTTGCAACACGTATTAGTTCTCTTATACTTATTTCTCTTTGATTTTTATCTAAAATATGACCCAAAGGACCACCTAAGCATAACACTGCATTAAATGTTTCATCTGAAAACATTGATAAATCTTCTATAGAAGATGAGTAATATCCTTTTACTCTATCTTGGAATCCCGCCTTATTTATCTCTTTTTTAGCAATCTCCAGCATATCTGGAATAAGGTCTAACAAAATAATTTCATAACCCCTTTTTGCTAATTCAAGAGTATATCTGCCAGGACCTCCTCCAGCATCTAAAATTAATCCAGTTTTAGGTAAATATTTATCAAGAAAATGGTTTGTTACAATAAATTCTATTT
>JBHLNL010000067.1:0-14917 GCA_048941605.1 Promethearchaeota archaeon
TTCCTGAAATACCATACATTGGAGGTAAGAAAAATTTCTTTACCAATTACCTTATTGGAGGTGCTTCTATTCTAGCAATTATTCGTATTTTAGAAAAAGAAGGATTTACATTATGGGATTTTGGGGAATTTTTCTATAATCTTAGTGACATTAATAATAAATTTAGAAAAAAAATGATGGAAGATACTGGCAAGGATCCATCCCAATATCCTTTTGAAAAAGAGTATATGGATTATATGAAAGCTATAACAGAAGTATCACATAAAAGAGAATATCCAGATAATTGGGTAGCGGATTATGTAGAAGGAGATGGCGAAACTTTCGAATGGGGTTTTAATGTTTATGAATGTGGGATTCATAAATTTTTTAAAAAGTATAATGCTGAAAAATATGTACCTCTCATCTGTTTATCTGACTTTTCTGAGGCAAATATTTTTGGTTTTGGATTTTCTCGAACTCAAACTCTTTCAAATGGAGCCCCTCTATGTGATCATAGGTATATCAAAAATGTTGAGACTCCTCGAGCATGGCCACCAGATAATATAAAGGAATTTAAAATTAAACTTTAGGAAAGAAATACCAAATACAGGAAGTTAATTTAAGACTGTACTGTTAAGTATTATATGAAACAATCCAAAAATACTTTAAGAATTGAATTTTAAGATTTTTAACTTTTTTTCCTAAAGTTTCACGTATTTCTTTCTTGGTTGGAAAATTTTTCAATATTTCATATTCTCGTCCATCTTCTAATTTCCTTATTTGAAAAGTATTTCCATGAATATCTATTCGACTAATTGGAGTAGAGCTTCTCTTAACACGCCGATTATCAATAAAAACAACCAGAGCATTTAATCGAAGCTTTGAATGAAATAATGTAATAAACGGTTTTAATTTAGATTTTGATATATGAGACCACCAAGAACCAGCAAACCCGGCTGAAAAGTCGTCCTGAATTTTGTTTAATAGATAAACATCATCTTGAACAAAATTTACTTTATTTGAAGGAATTCCACGGCTTTTCGCTATTTGTAGTACTTCATCGTTTATGTCAACAGCAGTGATAAATTTTGAAACAGATGCAATAGTGTTAGTCCAATATCCAGTTCCACATGCAACTTCAAGCACATTTTGATCTTTAAATAAAGTTTTTAGCAGTCTATGAAGTTCTTTAATGTCTTTTTGACGTTCAGGTCTTAAATATGTTTTATCATACTCGTAAGCTCTATCTGAATAATACTGCTTGATATCGTTATCAATTCTTCTAGCCATATATATGCTATTTTAGTCCAACTGCTTTTATATATTTATTATATAGTTTTGCCTTAAATTGAAATAAAAAATTCTCAAATTTATATATGCAAATCTTAGTTTTCAAATAACAAATATCGAAGCATACCATAATTTTTTTTAAGATTATTTCTAGATTTAATTAATTTTGAGAGTGTAAAAAATGGAAACAATTTCAATAACTATTAATGGTACTAAGCTTGATGAGAAGAAGGGAATTAATATTTTAGAAGCTTCACAAAATGCTGGTATTTATATTCCTAATCTCTGTTCACACCCAGATTTACCACCATTAGTTGGATTAAAGCCAAACGAAGAAGTTTTCCAAGGAAATTCTAAGTTCAAAAATTTTGATTCTCAAGAGCATCAGGGATGTCAACTTTGTGTAGTAAAAATAGAAGGAAAAGAAGGTTTGGCTACATCTTGCAGTACTCTTATAGAGGAAGGTATGATAATCTCAACTGATTCTCCTGAAATTCAAACTTTACGACGTAAAAAGCTGATGAATATACTATCAAAGCATCCTCATGCATGCTTAATGTGTGCGCAACGTGAAGGGTGTCCTCGGGAACCATGCTCACCTAATGTTCCAGTTGAAGAACGCTGTTGTCCAATCTTAGGGAGATGTGAACTACAAAAAGTTGCAGAGTATATTGGAATTCGAGAAGATACTCCGCGTTATAAACCTCAAGGTCGTGCTATTATAGAAGATGAACCACTTTTTATTCGGAATTATGAACTATGTATCGGTTGTACAAGGTGTGTAAGAGTATGTAGAGATGTTCGTGGTATTGAAGCTCTTGGATTTGTTTATTCTAATGGAGAAACTGTTGTTGGAAGTTTAGCGCCTTCTCTTAAGGAATCTGGATGTAAATTCTGTGGAGCTTGTGTTGAAGTATGCCCTACAGGAGCACTCACAGATAAAGATATCCTCTGGGCTGAAAGGAAAAAATTACTAGTTCCTTGTAAAGATGCTTGCCCATTAGGAATTGATGTGCCACGTTATATTCGGTTAATTTCAGAAAAAAAATATGCTGATGCAGCAGCGGTCATTCGAGAAAAAACACCATTCCCTTCAGTTCTAGGACGAGTATGTTTTCATGATTGTGAACTTGAATGCCGCCGGGGTCAGCTTAATGAGCCTATTGCTATTTGTGCCTTAAAGCGTTTTGCATTGGATTATGATAGTGAAATGTGGATATCAAAAATAAATATCAATCCTTCAACAGGGAAAAAGGTAGCGGTTGTAGGCTCAGGTCCCTCTGGATTAACGGCAGCATATTATTTAAGAAGGTTAGGGCATTCGGTAACTATATTTGAAGCTAATTCTTATGTAGGTGGTATGTTAAGAGTAGGAATTCCTGAATATCGATTACCACGAGCAGTCCTTCAAAAAGATTTAAATCATATATTGAGTATAGGAATTGATATCCAAACAGACAAGGTAATCGGAGAACATTTATCGCTTGATAACTTGAAAGAGCAGGGGTTTAATGCAACCTTTTTAGCTGTTGGTGCTCAAAATACGAAAAGGCTTAAAATTGAAAGTTTAAACCTTCCAAATATTCTATGGGGTCTTGATTTCTTGAAAAAAGTTAATCTTGGTGAAGAAGTAAAAGTACCTGATAATGTAATCGTTATTGGTGGAGGTAATGTGGCTATAGATGTAGCTTTAACTGCTAAACGGCTAGGAGCTAAAGAAATACAAATAACTTGTTTAGAATGTAGAGAAGAGATGCCAGCTCATGAATGGGAAATTCAGAAAGCTATAGACGAAGGAATAACTCTTGATTGCTCATGGGGACCAACAAAGATTATTGAAAAGGAAGGTGAAATATCTGAAGTCGAGTTAGTTCATTGTGATTCTGTATATGATGATAATAACATATTTAATCCTATTTTCAATGATGCGAATACAAAATCAATTAAAACTGAAATGATAATCCTAGCTATAGGACAAATTCCAGACTTGACTCTTTTAGGGAGTGAGAGTCAAATTGCTATATCAAGATCAGGCTTGATTCAAGCAAAAGTAGGAACTTTAGAAACGAATATTCCAGGGATTTTTGCTGGGGGTGAAGTTATAAATAGTCCTAGCTCTGTAGTTGATGCTATTGAAATGGGACGAAAGGCAGCTTCTTCAATTGATAAATATTTGGGAGGGAATGGTGAAATTGAAGATATATTTATTGAACCAGATATTCCTAATCCTAATTTAGGACGTGATGAAAGCTTTTATGACAAAAAACGAGTTCAAATGCCTCTTTTATCATTAAAGGAACGCCAAAATAGTTTTAATGAAATTGAGTTAGGCTTTAACGAATCATTAGCCTTAGAAGAGGCAAATCGTTGTCTAAGATGTGATTTACGCTTTGAAATTTCTCCTGTTATATTACCCCCTCAAAAATGGTTAAAATTAACTACTGAAAATATTCAAAGTATATCTGAAAAAGAAGGTGCTTTTCAAATCTTAGATGAAAATCAAGAAATAATCTTGATACAGGGAACTTCAAATTTACATTTAGCTTTAAAAGAACAATTAGAAACAAATTCAAAAGCTTGTTATTTTAATTATGATGAAGATCCTATGTATACAAAAAGAGAGAGTGAACTGCTCCAACAATTCATGCAACAATTTGGAAGATTTCCTGAAGGAAATGAAGATCTTGAGGATGATCTATTTTAGATTTAATTTTCATTCAATTTTTTCTTTAAAGCTTCAGTTAATACAGGAAGAATCTCACAAAGATCACCAATAATTCCATAATTTGCTACAGTGAATATAGGAGCATCTGGATCTTTGTTTATCGCAATTATTATATCACTGCTTTTCATTCCTACTAGATGTTGGATTGTACCTGATATTCCACATGCAATATAAATCTTTGGAGAAACTGTATTTCCACTTTGGCCTACTTGCTGTGATTTTGGAATCCATCCAAGATCAACAGCTGCTCTACTTGCTCCTACCGCAGCATTTAAAATATTTGCTAAATCTTCAATTAATTTAAAATTTTCCTTACTTCCAACACCTCTCCCACCAGATACAATAGTATCTGCTTCACAAACCGGAATACCACATTCAGCAGAGGTTCCCTTAATTATTTCTTTTGTTTTTACTTTTAAACTTTGAAGATTTACTTTTATAGGGACATCAATGACTTCTGCATTATTATTTTCCTGAATTGGTGCCATTTCCATAACATTGGGTCTAACAGTCGCCATTTGAGGACGTGTTGCTGGACAAATAATATCTGCCATGATATTTCCACCGAATGCTGGTCTTGTCTGTAATAATAATCCATCTCGTATGGATAAACCTGTACAATCGGCAGTAAGTCCTAATTGAAGGGTAGCTGCTACTCTTGGTGCTAAATCTCTTCCATTAATAGTTGCGGGATATAATACAATATTTGGGTGATATTTTGAAATTATCCCTGTAATAACTGAGGAGTATGTTTCAGTGTAATAATCCTTAAGAGCTTCATGTTCGGCAATATATACTTTATTAGCACCACGATTTGAAAATTCTTGAGAGAACTTCCTGACATCATCTCCTAAAAGCAAGACACACACTTTTTGATTCAATTCATTTGCTAGTTCTTTTGCTTTACCTAGTAATTCGAACGATACGTTTCTAATCCTATTGTCTTTAATTTCAGCAATAATCCAGACATCTTGAAATTTTGATAAATCAACATCTTCTCTTTTCTTTCTTTGAATTTTGATTGCTTCCACATTACACTTATCAACACAAGCGCCACAAAGAGTACACTCATCTCCAATTATAGCAATTTTGTCTACAATTGTTATTGCCCCAAATGGACATGCTTTCTCACAGAGTCCACATCCAGTACATTTATCTTTATCCATGTTAATCAGATTAAATCACCTTATCCTTATTTAATAATTCAATTAATTTTTGAACCGTAGCTTCAGGAGTTTCCTCTTTAATAACAACACCTTGCTGTCTTGCTGGAGGTGAATAAACTTTAATGACTTCAGTTAACGATCCATTTAATCCATAATCTTCCTTATTACCACCGAGTTCATCAGCATCCCATGTAGAAAATGGCTTTTTATTAGCTTTCATTATACTCATCATGGGAGGGTTACTCGGTTCAAATGAAGATGGTGTTATTCCTGTTATAAGCACGGGAAGTCTTACTTCTACAATTTTGTACCCATCATCTGTTTGGACTTTTGCAGTTAATTTTTTACCTTCTAATTTTTCAACACTCTCAACATGAGTTATCTGAGGAATACCTAACTGAGCTGCAATTTCAGGTCCTACCTGCGCGGTATCTCCATCTATTGCTTGTAAACCACAGAAAATCATATCATAATCTCCAATTTTTTTGATACTTTGAACAAGAGTATAAGATGTTGCCCAAGTGTCAGCACCAGCAAAAGCTCTATCACTTAAGAGAATTGCTTTATCTGCACCTAATGCTAAACACTTTAATAATGCTTTTTTAGCTTGAGGTGGGCCCATTGAAATAACAATAATCTCATCTCCTTCTTGTCGGATTCTAATTGCTTCTTCAAGAGCGAACTGATCAAAGGGATTTAGGATACTAGGAACACCTTCTCTAATTAAAGTATTAGTTTTAGGATCGATTTTAACCTCAGTTGTATCTGGAACTTGTTTTACACATACAATAAATCTCATAGTTAAACCAAGACTTAAATAAGATTCTTAATTCAATCTCAATCTTTTAAGAGTTAAATAAAGATATTAAAAATATAAAAAAAAGTTAATTAATATTGTTTCTTACCAAGTAGCTCTCTTGCTACAATCATCTTCATAACTTCAGAACTGCCTTCTGCTAGTGAAAATGATCTCACAGCTCGCCATGCAGCTTGATCAGGACACTCTCGTGAATACCCAAAAGCACCTTGCCATTGCATAACATCATTTATAGCGTTACAAGCCCATTCAGAACAGAACATTTTTCCCATAGCTACAGTTTTACTGGTTTCAAATCTACTTGCTTTTCCTTGTTGTTCTAAGTCAATAGTCTTTAATGCTCTATAACCCCAATCTCTTAGCATATTTAATTTAGTGTAGTGCTCAGATAGTTTAAAATTAATTCCTTGATACTGTGATAATGATTTTCCAAAAGATTTTCTTTCTCTAATATAATTCATTCCATTTTCTAAAGATTTTAAACCTGCAGAAGCACATATTACTGTGATCAATGCTCTCGCATATTCGTAGCCTTCATGTAAAATATAGAAACCTCTATTTTCTTCACCGATTATATAATGTTTAGGAATTTTCACATTATCAATAGAAAAACCTCCACAAGAGATTCCTTCTCTTCCTAAATCATTGATATATGTAGGAGTAATCCCCTCAACTGTTAAAGGTAAATAAAAACATGTCATTCCTCTCGTTCCTTTTTCTGGAGTTTGATGCGCAATTGTCACGTGGCCACCGCCATGGGCTACGGCTTCTCGTACTCCACTAATATACATTTTTTCACCGTTAACCACAAATCCATCACCATCGGGTTTAATTGTTGTCTTGGTACCACCTACATCAGACCCAGCATCACTTTCTGTTGTAGCAATTCCAAGAAACCATTCACCTGAGACAGTTTTAGGAAATATCTCTTGTTTTGCTTCTTCAGTTCCATATTTGTTCAAAAGAAATCCCCATGATGCTGGAACCAAGTAATATACACATGTAGAACCTGTACAATCTGCTTTTGCAAGTTCTTCTGCTATAACTCCAGCACTTACAGCATCTAATCCAGGACCTCCATACTTTTCATCAGCTGTACATGTCATAAGTCCTAATTCTGCCATCCCCTTAACGACGTCCCTTGGAATTTCCTTAGTTTCTTCCATTTGAAGTGCAATTGGGGCAATTTTACTCTGAGCAAATTCACGAACAGATTCTCTAATCATATCTTGTTCTTCAGTAAACTTAATACTCATGGTTCTTACCACATTGTTAATAATTTAACTGTATACCTTTAAATTACGTAAAATTCTTAAGGTTTATTATTCAATTAAAACATTAAATTAATTGGGAAGAAAATGGGATTAAATAACGAAGAAATAGACCTAATTCTACCTTTCTACTATAGTAAATCCTGTTTTTTCTAAAATGTTTACAGCTTCTTCCATAATCGTGTCTTCTACACGCAAAATAAGCATAGATTCATCTTTAACTAAAGTAGAGTAAAAATAGTCAATATTAATATCATTATCTCCTAGAGTTTTAGGTATCTCATATAATGCATCGGGATGATCATTTAATCTTACAGCAATGACTTCTGTCGTTGATAAAGTAAATTCTTTTTCTTCTAATAGATTGATACATTTTTCTGGGTTATCCACTAACGCCAATATTAATCCATATTCACTTGTTTTTGCTACTGTTAAGGCACGTATAAATATCTTATTATCCATGAGGAGTTTTATGAAATGTGCTAATTCCCCAGGACGATCCTCTAAATACACACTGAGCTGAATCATTTTTAACAAATTATTTCATAATAGTCAATGTTAATCTTTAATAATCCTTTTTTTTTAAATTTAGTAAATAAATTTTTATGAATAAATGATATTGAATTTATCTGATGACAAAAGATTTTTACGAGAAACATAAAAATTTTTCTTATAGGACTTTGTCAGAGTACTATTTATCTCCTGGAATTAGGTGTAAATTTGATTTATTGAAAGAAATTATTGACTCTAGGAAAAATTTTTTATGCGGTATTGATCTTGGTTCATCTGGGAATTCTATCCTCTCTTTTTTAGATGGTATCAAACAGAAATCTTTTTTTGATATTGCTAGCTTTCCATTAAAACAATATGTAAAAGTATTTGCATGGCATCCTTTATGTGGTGACTTGATAAGATTACCATATAGGAATGAATCTTTTGATTTTGTGAGTGCTCTTGATGTTTTAGAGCATATTAAAAATGATAATTTAGCTATATCAGAAATAAGTAGGATTCTAAAGAAAAATGGAATAGTGATAATTACGGTTCCACACAGTATGAAATATTACTCAACTCAAGATAGAATAATAGGGCATTTTAGAAGGTATGAAATAAATCAAATTATCTCACATTTCAAGAAATTTAATCTAAGGAATCTATTAACTTTTGGGGTATATGGAAGATTAATGATAATAGCGGATATTCAATCTGCAAATCCAAAAAAAATAGAAGAGAATCTTATAAATTTAAGAAATAAATATGAATCAAATACGATTTTCCAAAAAATTTGGAATATAATAGTTAGATTTATCTCTAAGTTAATGAAATTAGATGCTAAATATAGTTCTAAAAATAGAATTAGAAATATCGGTTTAATTTTCATGAAGAAATAAGGTTTTTTTAAAATTCAGTTAAAATTTTCTTCTTTTAATTTCTCGAAAAGTTGTTTGTATTCTTCGATATACTTTTCATCATTAGTTTCCTCAATTTTTTTGAGAAGAGCTATTGATCTTGATAAAATTTTAGATTTTTTTTTAATTTTATCGTAGAAAATTTTCTTTTTTTCTTGTGATTCTTCCAATTCTAGTTTATCTTCATAATCCTTAATAGTTGTTTTGATTTGTTGCTGAGACTCAATAACAGATGATGCTAATTGCTTTTTTCTTTCTTCTAATCTAATGCAATTTTCACATATTTTTTCAACCGATTTCGGTTGATCCTTTTTAACCATAAAAGGATTTCCACAACGAGCACAGGGTACTAGCTTTAAAACAAATTTGTCGTTGTTAGAATCAGGCATATTCGGGTGAGAGGTGTTTTTTAATTTATATTAATAATATTATAATTATAATTTTGTTTTAATAATATATTATTATTCAATTTATCCTTCAAATTTTAGAAAACTAATAATATCTTAAGATATTTCACATTATATGGATATTGTCGCAGTTATTTTACTATTAATTGCTGGATATCTTTTTGGATTTATAAGCGTTATCGCAGGTATAGGCGGTGGAGTCTTTTTTGTTAGCTTTATGGTCCTATTATTTCTAATTCCCATTAATATCGCAGTAGATACTTCTGCTTTTATAATATTAATTTCATCTGGAGCAGGATTCTTCACTTATTTTAAAGAAGAAAGACTTCATATTAAACAGGTTATTATATTTGCTTCGTTTTCAATATTGGGAAGTATTTCGAGCACATTAATATTTATCTTTTTTAATTTAGATAGTACAATTTTAAAAATTTTATTTGCATCGACGATTATGATAGGCGGATTAAATATGATATATAAGGCACTTAAGTCCATAAAGCCTAATCCAGATTTAAAGGAGTATGAGAACAATTTTAAGCTTCAAACTCATGACTACCAAACCAATTTGAAAAAATCCATTCCTCTCTTTTTCTTAGCAGGTTTTTGTGCAAATTTATTAGGTATTGGAGGAGGTATTATCAATACTCCTGCTCTTCATATACTTCTCCATTATCCAATTCATAACGCTACAGCAATTTCTACAGGAATCATCTTTTTTACCGCAATCTATAATACTATTGTTAAAAGCATTTTAGGCCAAATAAATTATTTAATAGGAATATTAATTGGATTAGGAGCAGTTTTAGGATCAATAACAGGAGCAAAAGTTTCTGGAAAAATGCCAAAAAGCTACTTACAATTTTTTGTTGCATTGATTTTAATTTTGTTGGCAATTAGAATGTATTTTTAGAATTTGATTATTAAAAAATTTTTAAACTTTAAATCTTAAAATTTAATTGAAAAATAAATAGAAATAAATGAAAAAAGGTAATACAAATGGTACAAGTAAAAGATATTGAGAAGCTTATGGATGATTTTATGATTGAATTAGATGATAAATTTATCGATATAAAACGGTATCTATTAACTGAATTTGAATGGAAGATAGATCCTCTAAAAAAATCTCAATTTGTAATAAGAGGGATTCCAATAGAAGATGATAGAAAACTGAGTGATATTCTGAAATCATTTTTACCTGATGAAGTCATCACTCTTAAAGAAATTTAAAAATGAAAAATAAACTTAATCTAATAATTGTGGTGTAATTAATTAAAACTGAAGAAGATATTGATTCTGAAATTTCTATTAAAAATCAAATAAAGAAATTTGCTATAGATGGTCTTTATGGATTTAATACTATTATATTAATTGGTATGGGTAGACGTTTAGGTATTTTTAATTACTTGTATCAAAAAGCAAAATCATTATTTAGTTCTGGTGAAAATATTGAAGTAAATTTTACACCAAATGAACTTTCTGAAAATTTAAAATTGGATTTTAAGTATTTAGATGGTTGGATTCATTTAGCACTTGAATGTGGTATTTTAGAGATTGTAGATTCTAATCAGAAGCTTTTAAAAACAGCTCCTTTCGTATATGAGTTACTTATTGACCGAAATAATAAGTCTTATATTGGAGGGTCTCTTGGTGCATTCTATTATATGGCTCCGACTCAAGATGTTTTAATAGATAATTTTAAAACGGGAAAAAAATGGAGTATATTAGATTTACCTGGAGAAATTATGATAGATTTACAAGAAAGAGGAGCTAGGTTTGGAACTCTGGTAGAAAGACTATTTTCTAAAAAATATGAAGATTTTTGTAATAATCTACAGAAACAAGGTACTATCCTTGAACTTGGATGTGGTTATGGTTTCAATCTTGAAACTTGGGCAAAAAAGTATAAAAATGTAAGCTTTGTGGGAATTGATATTGATCCTATTGCTTTGACACATGCTAAAGAATTAATAGAGAAACATAATTGGAATGAAAGGATTGAGATTTTTGAAACAGAAATTGAAGAATATACCAGATCCATCAATATTAAATTTGATCTAATTATTTTAAATCAGGTTCTTCATGAAATGAACTCTGATGAGAATTATCGAAGAGGCGTATTTAAAAATCTATATTCCTTGTTAAAGGATGATGGAATTTTACTTATTGGAGAGAGTATGATTCCTGATACTTTTGCTCCTAAAAAAGGATTTCAACTTTTTGATATTACACATAAGTTTACAGAAGTAAAAACTTCCTTGTTTTATGATGAAAGAACATTTCGAGAGTTTATCTCCTCAACACCCTTTAAAAGAGCAGAATTTCTCAGAGAGGGTGGGAGTAGTATATGGGTAATTAGAAAGTGAAGATTAGCCCAGATATCTCCTCAATTTAACCTTTATTTACTTGTTATGCTTTTTTAATTAAATTTATTAATTATAAAATGAAAAATTTGATCAATAAACTAAATAATAAGATATAGGGCAAATTATTTTGATCCTACTTTGAATGAATAAATTCACTCCTTGAGCTCTTAAATGACAGAATTAACACAAGAAGATTTATTGGAAAGGGCATTATTGGAAGAAAGTGCTTATAATTGGAAAGAAGCGGCTAAACTATATGAGAAAATTGCAAAATCTTATTTAGATAAAGGAAACAAGAAAAAAGCAGTCAAATTTTATCTTAAATCTGGTTATTCGTTTTATGATGCTGCTTGGGCTTCAGAAAATATGGAGGAATTGAAAGAAAATTCTGAAAACTTACTCAGAACCATGAAAAAAGCAGCTAATATCAATAAGGAAATTGGAAATTTATCTGATGAATTAGAATGTAAAGGAGTGATATCATTGACGCAAGCCTCATATTTTATGAAAAACAAGCAAGAAGTCCTAAATTCAGCTAAAGAATCTATAGAGAATCTTAATAAAGCTATTAAACTCCATGATAAAGAAAAAGCAAGTAAAAATGATCTAGCGAGAAAACTATGCAATTACTCAGTAGCTACGGCTTTCTTAGTATACTTTAGTAATGATATAAGAGATGTAAATGAAACCTTACAAAAAGGTCTTGATTTTGCATATGAAGCATGGAAAATATCAAAAGATGTTAAGGATCTCAGATATCTGACTGATTCACTATATTGGGAAATACTTTTATGGAATCAACTGACCATGTTAAAAGACTTCAAACAAGATAATAGATGGAAAGAATATTTAAGCAATTTCCTTCTTAGATGTGATGATAGTCTAAAAATTATAGGAGAATGTAAAAGTGCTCAAATTCTTGGATCTTTATATTTTGCGAGTGGTTTAGCCCATTTCTTTTTTGGGTTTCATTATATCGAGGAAGAAATAGAGCAGAGAAAATATCTTGAGAATGGTATAAATTTAATTGAGAAAGGTATAGAATTTGCAAGAAATGCTGGAAATAATTTTGTTCTGATTGAATACTTATATAATATTAACTACTTCGCTCTAATGGCTGGTAGAATAAATTATTTACAAAAAAGAATTATTAGGGATATCAACGAGGCAATTAAGAAAGGAATGGGATTTAAGACGGCAAATTTACCTACCTACGTGCTTGCAAATTATTTACCCGCATTGTATTATTCGAATGTTGCCCAGATGAGCTTTTTCCCAGCAACTCAAAGGATTTCTTATGCTAAGAAAGGTATTGAGTATGCTCAAGAAGCATTAGAAAATTCAGTAAGTTGGATGGATTGTTTTTTAAACCAAGCAGCATCATGGTCATATTCTCAATTAATAAATCTAACGACAGTAAAAGAAGATCGTAAAAGATATATACACAAAATGATAAAGCATGCCAATCAGGCTAAAGAGAATGCTGAAAAGTTTGAAGGTGGATATTCTAGAGCTATAGGTTATTCTTCCCTGTATCGAGCTTATAGAACATTAGCAGATATTGCTGATAATAAACAAGAAAAAATCGAAATGCTAAAAATTGCTATTGATGCTAGTAAAAACTACGTAAAACATGCAATGGAATCCCGAACTGGCAAGATATCAGCTAGAATACGATTGGGGCTTTTATATGAAGAAATGGGGATTTTATCATTAAATAACGATATTCTTGTTCAAGCTAAAGAGTTGTTTGATAAATTGATAGATGAATGCATTGAAAGGAAATATTACTCATACGCTGCTGCTGCATGTGAATACATTGCTAGGATCGAAGATAGATTAGGTAATCATAATGTCTCCGCAAGTTATTATGAAAAAGCTAAAATTACACATTTGGAATCATTGAAAAATGTTGAGTATAAATTGCTTAAAAATAGAATTAATGAAAAAATAAACTATGTTAATGCTTGGAGCTTTATAGAAAACGCAAAAACATATCATAAAAAAGAGAATCACCTTAAAGCTAAAGAAAGTTATGAAAAAGCTTTCGAAATTCTAAAAGTTCTGCCAAATTTTAGGTATGAATCTATATATCACGCTGCTTGGGCAGTACAGGAAGAAGCTGAACAACTCAGTAAACTTGAGAAACATCATGATGCTACAGAAAAGTATGAAAAAACTAAAACTTTGTTTGATGATTCTATAAAAGTTATGGAGGAATTTAGTGATAAAACTAAAGATAAATTCACAATTGAACGAATTAAAAAACTTGAAAAAGTAGCACGATTAAGAATTAAATATTGTTCTGCCAGAGCGAACATAGAAAAAGCAAGAATTCTTGGAAAAAAAGGTGAATATTGTGCATCTGCTGAGTTATTTGCATTAGCTGCATCGGAATTTAGAGATGTTTGTAATCTCTTTAAAACTGAACGCGAGCGAGGAGAACTTGAGGCTGTTTATTATCTTTGCAGGGCTTGGGAAAGTATGGAACTTGCAGAAAAATATTCTGACCCAAAAAGATTTGCAGAGGCAGCGAATCTGTTCATAAAAGCAAGTCAACTTTTCAGTGATAGTAAATTAAAATTACTCACAACTGGAAATTCTGCTTTTTGTCAAGCACTTGAATTAGGATGTGAATTTGATGAAATTCTTGAATACAATATAAAAGCGGAATTGTATCCAAAGATAAAGTCTATATTAAGAAAAGCAGCTTCTTCCTATGAAAGGGGTGGTTTTGAAAATGGAGGAAACTGGGCTTTAGCAACTTCAACTTATTTTGACGCTGCCTGGTCTCTGATTCAAGCTGATGAAGAATTAGAATTTGGAGAAAGGAAGAGACTCTTAGGAATTGGATCTGAGTATCTAAAATCTGCAGCTGAACTTTTTAGTAAAGCTGGTTACCATGATAAGGAAAAAGAGGTATTAAAACGTTTAAACATGATTGAAAAGGAAGAAAAGATTATATTTTCAGCCTTGAATTCAATTAAAAAACCAAATATTTCAGGTAGTACTGTTGGAATTATTGCTCCAACTTGTTCATTAGAAACAAGTCAATCCCCAAGATTGGGTGAAGTATCTCAATTTACTCAAGAAGAAAGAAGAGTAATTATAGAAAGATCGGTAAAAAAAAAGTATGAAATAATCTATAGAGATTTATTTAAAGAATACCCTAGAACCCAAAAAAGAGAATTTAGAGTTGGTATAGCTCAAATCGGCATATCTGACACTGATGATATCTTAAGCGAATTCTACGAGATGGAAGCTTCAGGCTTATTAAGCCTTCGAGAAGAAAAAGTCGAAACTCTAAGATCTACAGTTAAAAACATAATTGAAAACGCACATAAAGAGGGGATCAATGTTCTACTTTTCCCAGAAATGATAATTGACCTCAATTATGGTGAATTTTTAGAAGATATTTCTGATCTTGCTAAATTATATGAGATGTACATAATTCCAGGTTCATTTCATGATAAAGAAACAAAGAGAAATA
>JBHLNL010000068.1:0-14873 GCA_048941605.1 Promethearchaeota archaeon
ATGAGGTTAGATTAGAAATGTCAAGAACTTTTAATGAATCTCTTTCAAAAAATTAAATGCTTTAGTTAATTATTATAACTATATTTTATTAAATTACATAAGAATAATTAGCATATTAATGTGATTTAAGATTGTTTGATAAAAATTATTTAGAAAAAGTTAGAGAAGAAAAAGAAAAATGGGACAAAATCTATGAATCTGCGAAAGAACGCGATGTTAAATTTCTAACTGACTCTGAAATCCCTATAAAGAAACTTTACACACCTTTAGATATAAAAGAAAAAGATTATTTAAAAAGTATCAGCTTTCCGGGAGTAGCACCCTATACTCGAGGAGTTTATCCATCAATGTATAGAGGACAGTTGTGGACTATGAGACTATTTTCTGGCCATGGCACTCCCGAAGAAACCAATAAGAGATGGAAGTTTCTTTATGAAAATGGTGAAACTGGATTCAGTGCTGCAGTTGACGCTTTAACATTCAATGGAATTGACCCAACAAATAAAGATGGTGCTCCGGAAGTGGGAACATCAGGTGTACCACTTTATTGTATTGACAGTCTTTTCGCTTTGACTGATGATATTCCAATAGACAAAATTAGTGTAGCTTTAGTTGTAGAACCTTTCACATCTGCTCCTGTGTGTTCAATGTATTTTAATATGGCAAAAATGCGAGGTTATGATATTAAACAATTAATGGGAACAACCCAAAATGATATATTGACAATGACTGTTGGTTATATACCTTATAAGAATAGTCCTCCTAATCACATACTCCGATTAGCTTGTGATTTCATTGAATGGACAGTAGCTCAGAAGAATGTACCTAAATGGCATCCAATAAATTTCACCGGTTATAATTACAGAGAAGGAGGAATTGATGCAGTACAAGAATTAGGTTTTGTATTTGCAAGTGCTTGTTCTCATATTGATAATTTAATTGAAAGAGGATGGAAAGCTGATGATTTTGTGGGGCGTTTAGCATTTCATTTAGCAGCCCATAAAGATTTTTTTGAAGAAGTTGCTAAATTCAGAGCTGCTAGAAGAATTTGGTATAAATTAATGAAAGATAAGTATGAGGTTAAGGATCCAAGAAACTTAGGTTTTCGATTCCATGTACAAACTGCGGGATCTTCTTTAACAGCTCAATCACCTAAGATTAATATAGTAAGAACTGCAATTCAAGCATTGGAAGCAAACTTAGGGGGATGTCAATCATTACACACAAACTCTTATGATGAAGCTATTTGTTTACCCTCCGAAGAGGCAGCATTGGTTGCATTAAGGACTCAACAAGTAATCTCAGATGAAACTAGAATCCATAATACAATAGATCCTCTCGCTGGGTCATACTTTATTGAATGGCTAACTGATGAAGTTGAAGAAAGGGTTTGGAACTATATTGATAAAATCCAAAAAGTTGGTACTATCGATAAAGCACTATCCACAGGATTCTTATATAAGGAAATGAGAGACGCATTTCATAAACGAAGAATGAAAATCGAGAGTGGCGACGAAATAATGCTTGGTGTAAATAAATATGCCGTATCATATGATACAGTAACGGATGTTTTTAGAACCAATGAAGAGGCAATAAATATTGAAGTTCAGCGGATTGAGAAATTAAAAGCTCGAAGAGATAATGCAAAATTAGAGAAAATTCTTGATAAACTACGAAATGTTTGTGAAAAAGAAGAAAATGTAATGCCGGTAATCATGGAAGCGACAAAAGAAGGAGCGACTGTAGGAGAAGTATGTAATATCTATAGAGAAATATGGGGAACTTGGGACCCACCACTAGCAATTTAAATATAGAGGTGTCAAATTTGAGTGAAAAAAAAATAAGAGTATTAATGTCCAAGCCGGGTATAGATGGCCATTGGCGGGGAGGAATAGTAGTCTCAAGAGCTATTAGGGACGCAGGTATGGAATTGATTTTTGGAGGATTTCAAAATACGCAACAAATTGTAGAATCTGCAATCCAAGAGGATGTTGATGTCATAGGATTAAGTATTCATTCTGGAGCTCACTTTGCCTATACACAGCAGGTTATTGATTTATTAAAAGAGCGTGGAGTGCTTGACAATATTATGATACTTGTTGGTGGAGTAGTTCCTGCTAAAGATTTTGCTAGATTAAAAGAGATGGGGGTTGCAAATATATACGGTCCAGGTTCAATGACTTCGGATATTGTCGAATTTATTAAAACGCATGTAAAAAAATAAAAAAGACATGTAATATTTTTTTTATCAAATTTTAATTTTACATCTATTTCTCATTGAGGAATGTATTTTATTGAAAGCTGCTTATGATATTGATACTCTGATTAGTAAATTTAGGAATAAGGATAAAATAGCTTTAGCAAAATTGATAACACTAATTGAAAATGAACCAGAAAGAGCACATGAAATTTTCAAGCATTTTGAGGGTCTAAGTCATGATTCCTATATTATCGGAATTACTGGTTCTCCTGGTGTTGGAAAAAGTACATTAACAGGGCAAATTTCTAAAAAATTATTAGAAGAAGGAAAATCAGTTGGAATTATTTGTGTCGATCCTACGTCTCCTTTTAGCGGAGGGGCTTTTTTAGGAGATAGAGTTCGTATGACTGATATATCATTACATCCGAATATATTTTTACGAAGTCTTGCTTCAAGAGGTTATAAAGGAGGAATCTCTAGAGCCGTTTTTGATATTAGTTTATTATATGAAGCATATGGAATGGATGTAATTATTATTGAAACTGTGGGAGTTGGACAAGCTGAATTTGATATATATAATCTTGCTTATAGTGTTGTAGTAATTTTGGTCCCCGGATATGGTGACGCAATTCAAATGCAAAAAGCCGGTATTATTGAGATTGGTGATATGTACAACATAAATAAAAAAGATTTAGGTGGAGAAGATATAGCTGTTCAAATTGAAATGATGCTTGATGACACCGTTTTCAAAAGTGGATGGCGACCTCCTGTTTCAATGACTGATGCAATATCAGGGGAGGGTGTAGAAGAACTTATCCAAAATATATGGGATCATAAGGAGCATTTAGAACTTTCGGAATCGATAAATGAGAAAAAGAAAAATAGGTTCTCTTATAAGATTAAGGAATTGATTTACTCAAAAATTGAAAAGCTTATCTCAAAAAGTTTCATTGATGAAAACGAGATTAATGAAATTGTAAACCATGCAGTTGATGATGGCAAATTTAAAATTTACAGAATGATTCATAATAAATTCGAAGATGTGAATTTCGAAATTAAAAAGAAGAAGTAAGTAATTTTACTCCTTTCTTATAAAATTAAAACTGTTAATTAATTATATCCTACTATACACATCTAAAGGTAAAGAAAGAATATTGGTTGAATTCTGCCCTGAATGTGGAAATATGTTAAGAAAAAAATCTTGTAAGTGTGGATATAACACTCAAGATTCTCTTTCTACGAATTTAAATAATACATCCTTGATCGAAATATGGAATCCTCCTTCTCCTAAGATCCTCTTTTGTAAATTAACGGCAACATCACAATATAAACTTAAAATTATGTTAAATAAAGGAATTTATCCCGAAAAATTAAAAGAAATCACTAAAAAGCTAAAAAATCATCATTTTTCCTGTTGCGATTGTGTCTACTATAATGAGGAGATATTTCATTGCCAAATTAAGAATAAATATTTGAAAAAAGAATCTATTTGTAGAAGTTTTGAACCCTTTGAGTGAATTGTCAGCTCACGCTCTTTAAAAAATGTTCTAAAAGTGCACCTTAAAGTTTTATAAATAGATTTGTGAATTTTTTTTTATTCCATTTCCATATTCATTTTTTTGAATTTGATATTATAAGATGTGAATTATTACTTTTATCTTCAAATTGCTCCATAAGTGCACATTAAACCTTTATAAAAAGTGCTTTTAATAATAGGGAAAATAGAGTGATAATGATTTAAATTAAAATCCCTCTCATGATATTCATTTCTATTTTTCAAATAAATCTTTAAATAATCATAAAATCATATAATAATATTCAGTACGTTAATTGTAGATAAATCTTCAAATTCTCTCAAAATTTCAATGGTAAGGTGGATGATATCACTCAAATAGAAAAATTTAATAATTTAAATATAGACTTAAAAGCTGAGAAAATAGATAAATAAACGACAATTCTCACTATTGCTAGATTAGCCAAAATATTGGTTGATTTATTTGGTTCCGATGATGCTTTTAAAAAAATTGGAGAAAATGCAGGGCAAGAAATAGAAATATTTTTTAAAGAACTTGATGGATATATAACTTTTATGTTGACTTCAGATAGAAATAATTTCGATTGTTATATTGGAAAAGCTAAAAATCCTATTTCTAAAGTCATGATAACAGTTAAACAAAACAAGATTCTTCAAGTCTTCAGTGCCATTGTAAGATCCAAAGGCAATCTTTTTGGATTAATTAAATTATTAAAATATTTTATTCCTAGAAAGATAAAAATCAAAGGTTCATATATAACTGCTCTAAAGTGGGCAAGATGTATAATGATAGGTAATCATATTATATATAAAAATGATGATTGAGTATTTTACATGAATTTGCATGATGATCCATTCTTGAAGATTTCAAATGGTATATTAAATCCATATGTTTTAGAATGGCAAAAAAAAGAAAAGAAAGTTATAGGACACTACTGTACTTACATTCCTGAAGAACTTTTATACGCAGCTGGGCTGCTACCTTTTAGAATTAGAGCAACTGGACATGAGCATACGGATTTAGCAGATATATATATGGTAAGATTTACGTGTTCTTTTATAAGAGCGACTTTAGATATGGCATTAAGAGGGACTTATGATTTTTTAGATGGAATTCTAATTTGTAATTCTTGCGATCATTCTCGAAGAATGTTTGAGTTATTTGATTTAAAGGTATTTAAAAGAAAAGGTTTTATAAAGCAGGTTCCAAGATTTTATTTATCTATGCCTCATATTATAACAGAGGAAGGTTTTGAATGGTATAAAAAAGAAATTGAACAACTTAAAGAAAACCTAGAGAAAAACATCTCTAATCGACCAATAACTAACATTAATCTTCAAACTTCAATAGAGATTCATAATGAGAACCGCAGTTTACTGAGAAAAATTCATGAATTACGGATTCTTGATGCCCCTAAACTCAATGGAACTGAAGCTCTGCAAATATCAATATCAAATGCATCAGTTCCAAAAGAAATGGCTAATAATGAGTTGAAAAGGATATTTAATTTTTTAAAAGAAAAAGAAGGGATTAAAGAAGATTCAAAACGAATAATGTTGATTGGTAGTGAAGTTGATGATATCACTTTTACCAAGCTTATAGAGAATTCTGGGGCAATTTTAGTATCGGATTTTTTATGTTTTGGGACACGCAATTTCTTAGATGATGTAAAAATGGAAGTTGGCGATACTCCATTAGAAAGTATTGTGAAAAGAGTTTATTATCGAATGTCTTGTCCAAGAATGATGGATGATCATATTAGGAGATTAAAATTTTTAAAAAGTGAGATTAGCAAAGCTAAAGTCGATGGAGTAATATTACAAAGAATAAACAATTGCGATCTTGCAGGATGTGAAAATATGATGTTGCTTCATGAATTAAAAGAATTAGATATTCCCATTCTTAATATAGATAGAGAATTTTATCAATCAGATACAACTAGATTGCAAACACGGATTGAAGCTTTTCTTGAAATGATATCTTAAAAAATATATAAAATAATTATAGAAAACAGTGAATAAAAATGCAAAAAATTCTTAAGATGGAGAACAGAGTTATCCCGATTAGGATGTTACATGAATCTTTATCAACAACGTACCAATTAGTTAAAGGAATTCTTCCTGAAAATGGAATACCCGAATTGAGAATATCTCTCAGAGCAGTGAAAAATGCATTAGAAAGAAATCTTGAAAAAGCAAGGGAAGGGCTACCAGTAGTTGGATATCATTTTGCTATTCCGGGAGAATACTTGTCGTGTTTTAATTGTGTTCCAGTTTGTCTTGAAGGAACGGGTTATTATTTATCAACCCTATTATTGGATGGAGTAGAAAAATATTATGACTTAATGATAAACTGGGGTCATCCATTTCATACCTGCACAGCTCAAAAAGGCCCAATGGGTATGGCATTGGATGATTTATTTCAATTTGATGCAATATTTGCGCCTACAGCTCCCTGTGATAATACATGTGCATCTTATCCATTTTTTGAATTAGAAAAAAAATTTCCTTTAATCATAGCAGATATGCCATTTCGTAAAGATCAGAGGAGTTATGAATACTACGCTAAACAACTAAAGAAAAGTTTATTTGAACTTGGGAAAGTGATAGGCCAAGAACCAGATTTCGAGAAAATGAAAAAACATATCGAAATTGAAAATAGAGTACAACAGATTAGGTTAGAAATATTTGAATTAACTAAAGCCATTCCTAGCCCCATTTCAAATATCTACAATGTAGTTTCTGCGGGTGCATTCATACTTATCTCTGGTACACAAGAAAACCTATCCTTTTATGAGGAAGTATTAGAAATTGTAAAAAAAAGATACAGAAAGAAACAACATCATGGTGGTGAAGAAAAAATAAGATCTATATGGCCTTACATGGTTACCTATTTTGATATGTCTCTCTGTGAATGGTTAGACAGAGAATTAGGTATGAGTGTGCTTTTTGATATATTTAACTACAATTTTGCTGAACCAATTAATACAAAATCTGATTTGAATACTTTGTTTTATGACATGGCAAAAAAGGGTATGGGTTGGCCTATGGTAAAACAATCTACTGACTTTTATTATGATTCTCTAGAAAATTGTTTACAAATGGCTAAGGAGTTTACTGCAGATTGTTTTATATACACACAAAGTTTAGCTTGTAAGCAATTTGGGTCATTTCCACAATTATTAAGAGAAGCTCTTATGGATGAATTAGGAATTCCAATGCTTCTTATTGAATTTGATGTTGGAGATAAACGTTTTACCCCCTTGAAAGTCATAAAAGAAAAAATAAGACTATTTACTCAAACTCTTATGTGAGTTTAAAATTATAAATATAAGAATTTTAAATATAATAATTATTATAAAAAATTATTTTCATAATCAATAAATTATTTTATGTCGAATAAGGTTTCCAAAAATGATTGAACGTAAAGTTATTTTAGAATTAGAGCAAATTGTCGGAGAAAAGTATGTTTCGGATGAACCCGAAATACAATTTCTTTATCATTATGATTTTATAACTGCAGAACCTGAAGGTCAATGTGATATTGCAATTATGCCAAAAACAGCTGAAGAAGTTCAAAATATTGTTAAAATTGCAAATACATATAAAATCCCTATAGTGCCTTGGGTTTCTGGAATTAATTTTGGTTCTATAGCTACCCCTCGAAAAGGAGGAATTGTCGTTGATTTAAGGCGTATGAATAAAGTGCTTGAAGTAAACGAAGATGATATGTATGTTGTCGTTGAGGGAGGGATAACTTGGGCAGATTTGAAAGGTTATCTAGACATGCATCATCCTAACCTTAGAGCAGGAATAACATTTTCACCTCCTGGGACTGGTGTCGTTCCTTCTTGTTTATGTTATGGGATGTTTGATCTTGGTATGATAGGTGGAACTGGAGCAGAATTTATAAATGGATTAGAAGTTGTATTAGGATCTGGTGAATTAATAAAGGTAGGTTCTTGTAGTCTTTCAAATTATTGGTTTGGAAGACAACCTTTACCTGATTTAGCTGGATTATTTATAGGATGGGAGGGAGCAACGGGAATAGTTACAAAAGCAGCTATTAAACTATGGCCAAAATTGCCTTATCGAACTGATTACATGCCTATTGGCTCTAAAATAGAAAATGGAGTTCCTATGATGCTTAAACTCTCAAAAGCGGGTTTAGGCATCTGTGATCTTGTTTTTCTTAATATGGGATGGACACAAGCTATGCAAGGTTTTTCTGAAAAGAATGTAGCTTTGGATGCAGCTGCTTTAGGTTTACCAGATTTCTTAGGTCTTATAACAACTCAAGCATTTACAGAAGATCAACATAAAGCACAATGTAAAGCAATCGAATCTATTTGCAGAGAATACAAAATAGATCCTTTAACTTCGGATGTTCAATTAAAAACCTTTCCAAAATATATGAGAGGTATATTTAGAGATTTAACTCCTGCTACAGGTGGTCAAACTCCATTTCAAGGATGGGGGTGTTGGAATTTTGCTCGAGGGGGAGGTGGTGAATGGATTGGCTCTTATTGTTCTACACGTAATATCATAAAATATTATAATTTATCAAGAGAAGTATGTCTTAAGCATGGTAAACCACCACAATTTTATAGCAGAATTCTGTTTGGAGGTCATTATAGTGTTGCTCGTACAAACGTATGTTTTAATAAAAATGATCCCGAAGATATTAAAAAAGCAAGATTAGTATTAAAAGAAATTCATGATGCAGTTCAACAATTAGATGGTGTTATAATGTATAAAGCTCCTTTATGGGTAGTAGAATATTATAAAAATAAAACTCATCCTACTACAACTAAATTGATTGGAGAACTTAAAAGTCTTCTTGATCCTAATGGAATAATGAATCCGGGGCATGGTATTGGAGGTGAATGATTTGGAAGAAGAAAAGACTCCGAAATATATTAAGGGGACAGGAATAACTGAATTAGATATATTTGCAGATCGGATTTCATTAGAAAGGAATAAATCTTTGGATTATTATAAAGATATTTTTTATCAATGTGGAAAATGTGGAACCTGTAGGACTGGTTTTCAAGAAGAGGGTTGGTATCGTGTTTGTCCATCTGGAGAATATGGAAAATTTGAAGCTTACTATTTAGGAGGGAAGAATCTACTTTCATGGGCAGTTTCATCAGATCGTTTGAATTGGACTGAAAATCTATCAAAAATATTTTATCAATGTTCATTATGCTTAGCTTGTATTCAACAATGCCAAATCCCTGAAATCCATCATTATGCTGGAGAATGGTTAATGGCAATGAGAGAAGAAGCTGTTCAAAAAGGTTTAGGGCCTATGCCAGAACAAAAAAATTATACAGAGCACATTAAATTAGAGTATAACCCTTACATGGAAATAAATAAAGATCGTACAAATTGGTTATCATCAAATATTAAACAAAATCAGAATGCGAAATTAGCTTATTTTGTAGGTTGTACTGCAAGTTATAGAGAGCAAAGTATAGCTAAAGCCACCGCTGAAATATTAAATTCAATTCAAATTGATTTTAAAATTATAAAAGATGAACATTGCTGTGGTTCTCCTGTATATATGACAGGTCAAGCAGATCAAGCAAAAAAGATCGCTGAAAATAACGTAGAGATTTTTAAAAAAGAAGGAATAGAAAAGATTATTACTTCTTGTGCTGGTTGCTATAGAACCTTGAAAGAAACGTATCCTAAAAAATTTGGACTCGAACATGGTATTGAGATACTTCATTTACCAGAGTTTTTATTAGAGAAATTAAATACTAATGAGATAAAATTTAATAATGATATGAATTTGAAAATAACCTATCATGATCCTTGCCATATAGGGCGCCATATGGGAGTTTATGAACCCCCAAGAGAAGTATTGAAAAATATTCCTGGTATTGAATTAATAGAAATGCCAAGAAATCGAGAAAATGCTTGGTGTTGCGGCTCTGGCGCAGGTGTGAGGTCTGCATTTAAAGATTTATCTAGTTTTGCTGCGAATGAAAGAATTGAGGAAGCAAAAGAGAGTAATGCTGAAGCACTTGTATCTTGCTGCCCTTTCTGTTTAAACCAATTCAAGACAAATATTAAAAATGACGATATCAAAACATATGATCTATCAGAATTGGTACATAAAGCACTTAAAAGTTAAACCTATTAATTTTCTTTTTTTATTATTTTTTAATGAATTAAACTTGAACTTATATGAACATCAAATTATTTTTAGATTTTCTAGATGATTTACGAAATTTCATAGACTCTGAATCTCAGAAGGGTAAAAATGTACTTATTTACCAAAAAAATTCAGATCCAATCAAGTTTTTTGATAATTTACATATCAAAGTCGAGTTGGAAAAACACAAAGATATAATTCTTGAACATGAAACTACACTTGAGTTGGGAGGTATTGTACAAAAGTCTTTTTCTTTAGTTTATTCCTTCTCAAACCTAGATTTCATCGATCACATTAAGAACGGAAGAATTACATTAATTGGGCTAGAAAGTAAGGAATTATTAGATTTATCTAACGATTTTGGTATGATAATCCTAATTGGAATAAAAAATACCGATGAAAAGAATCATGAATCTTTAAGAAAATTAAAACTAATATCTAATGGCATTGAAGGATTTTCAATAAGAACTATTCCAAGAAAATTTTGGTGTCGAATAAGCAAGGAAATAAGACCAAATTTTTCATTCGAATTTTTAGGAAATGCGATTTTATATTTATATAAGCAAAAATTTAGAGATTTAATCGACTCTATGGAGATTTTTTTTATAAATTCTTATCCGACGGTAATTGATGAAATTATAGAAATTTCTACTAAAATCACTACTTTCCAAAATAAAAAATGGTTAAAAAAAATTGAAGAATGGAAAAAAAGAATCGATTGTGAATACGATTGGGGATGTGAGATTTGCCCATACCGAGAAGAATGTTATGGAATTAAACAAGTTTTAATTGAAAGAGAAAAAATTGAAAAATAATATAAAAGGTTTTTTGGTACCCTTAAGATGAAGAAATTAGATTATTTTGAAAAACCATTGACAATTTCAGTCGTAGGAAAGGGAGGTTCTGGTAAAACGGTTATAACAGCTCTCTTAGCGAAAATTATTTCTAAAAATTATAAATATAAATTGTTATTAATTGATGCGGATCCAATACATCCACATCTAAGTTATATGGTAAATTTGGTACCAAAGAAAAGTCTTGAAATGATAAGAGTTGATGTTTTAGATGATATATTTGCTCAAGCAAAATCAATTGAAGATGTTGCAGAAAATATTGATTTTGAAGTTTATGACGCAATTGTTGAAAGTAAGGATTTCAGTTTATTCTCTATAGGTCAACCAAAAGGACCAGGATGCTTTTGTCCTTCAAATGCTCTTTTAAGGAAAGTTTTGGGCTCAATATCTAAAGATTTTGATATAGTAATAATAGATTGTGAAGCTGGACTTGAACAAATAAATCGAATGGTAATAGAATCAGTTGATATTCTTTTAATTGTATCAGATATCTCTATAAGGAGTATTGAAACTGCTGAAGCAATTCGTAGTAGTGCTAAGAGGTTTACTAAATATAAAAAACTTGGCATTATCTTGAATAGGGTTAAGGGAAATACAGAGATTATTCTAAAAAAACTTAAAAAACTAAATCTACCACTTTTGATTGAAATTCCTGAAGATGATATTATAACTGATTTTGAGTTAGAAGGTAAACCTATAATAGATATCCCTGAAAAATCAAAAAGCTATCTCATGATTAAAAAATTATCAGAAAAAATTTTAAATCCTGATTTTTTAAGATTTGAAACAAAAGAATGAAAGAATGCTATAATCAATTAAATTTTAAAATATTCATATAGTGTACTTAAAATATTTAGATATTTTGAAACCATTTAGTTGAATTGATTATTTTTATATATAGATATAGAGAATAGAATAAATATACTTTCTATAAAATTTTATGAACATAGGTGTTTTAAGTTGAATTTTTTCAAAAAAAATGCTAAGATTTTAATAATTATTGGAGGTCTTTTAACAATCTTCTCATTATTTACGCCAACATCCTTCCATACTGAGCCAGGTAGTACTTATTTTGTATGGATGAATCAAATATATTTAGAAATTGTTCCGACCTTTACAATAGGACTCTTAAGGTTTGATATCACATTAAATATATTTTCAACTGCATTTTCAGTAATTATCTTCTCAAGTTCTATTATATCGATTACTACATCATTTATTTATAGAAAATTATCAGTAGAAGCTAAAAGGCATAAAAGGAACTTGTTAATTCTAGCTTTTTTAATTGCTATATCGACTCTAGCATGGATAATTATGATGGAAGTTTATTATAGAATTTATGGTTATCCCCATTGGAGTATTGGTGGAGGTGGATATATTCCACATTTTGGAGTTATTGGTCCTTTTATAGGTTCAATTTTTATTGGATTGGGAGTTTTATTGGAAAGAAATGATAAATGAAATCTTATAATATTTTTTTTTCTTTAATGATATTGAATTCTAAATTGTTCTATAAGTGCACCTTAAACCTTTAAAAACAAAATTATTTAATTTTTTTTGAGTGTATCTAAAAATTAAAAGGTAAAATTAAATGGATCTTAAAAACAATAAGGTATTTAATAAAATCACTTCATTTATTACGAGTATTTCGTCTATATTAATCCCTATTTTCCAATATGTGCCATGCACTGCAATATGGTTTGGAATTATGAGTGTGCCATTAATTAGTTATTTAGCTTTCTTTTTTCAAAATCCAGGAATCTTATTATCTGATCTTAACTTTATATTTCGTAGCTATGAAATATATATTACTTTATTAGGATTTATGGTCTATATCACATCTTTGATTTATCAATTAACTCACAGAAAACAACTTATTCGAACTGGACCATATAGATATGTAAGACACCCTCAATATATAGCAATAATTATTATGACTTTTGGAATGACATTATTAGTCTTCAAAACCAGCCCTATAGTTTATTTTGCCCTAAATATCGATGTCTACTCTTTTATGCTTTTGATATGGGTTGGAGAAGTAATAGCATATATTATTTTGGCGAAGATTGAAGATTATGCCTTAAAAGCTAAATATGGAGATGAATTTTTAGATTATGTAAATCAAGTATCTTTCATGATTCCATTCCTAAAAATAAAAAGAAATAAAAAATAAAAAAAATCAATTTTAACAGGTTTAAACATTTTGAATAATAAAAAAAAAACCAAGAAATTTACTTATTTCATTTTTTTAAAATTTATTCTTATTGCTTTTTCTTTTGTACTGCTTTCGGTTGTCCTCTATCAATTAATTGAATCAATGGATGAATTTTTTGGCCCTATTGATGATATGATATTAGGAATAGTATTAGTTTCTATTTTAATAGGAACTGTTATATTATTATCTATTTTTGAAATACTTTCTGTAATGGAATATCGTGGTTATTTTATAAAAAAGCCATTTTTTCGAAAAGGAAAATCTTATTTAACAATCAAAGATATTTTTGAAAATGAGAATCGTTTGAACATTTTGAAGCATATTCTTAATAACCCAGGTATACATCAAAATGAATTGTTACGAAAATGTGATCTACAAAAAGGACAATTACAATGGCATTTAGATGTTTTAATAAAGTATCGAATCATAAAAGAAGAAAAATATGGACAATATAATATTTATTTTCCAATTACTACTTCAATTGAATCAATTGAGGATTTTAAAAACCTACCAGCTAAATCAGAAACTACTTCAAAAATTTTAGAAATGATCCAGAAAAATCCAGGAATATCTTCATCTGAGATTTCTAAAAAAATTAATCTTGCCCGAAATACTGTTAAATATCATATAGACAAACTATCAGAGAACAATTTAATTTTTTTTAAGGAAAAGGGCCGAAAAATAGAACTATATTTAAAAGCAGGAAGTATAAATAATTAAAAATTTAGCAATTTTAATACATAAATATTAACATACTAAAATGAAGCCATAGCATCAAAAGACTTTTTTTGCGATTCTTCAATCTCCCATTCTTTTCGAAGTATGAATTTTTGAACAAATTCATTTGCATTTTTTGGTAAATCTTTTTTAAATTCAATATAACGTGGAACCATAAAATATGCAAGATTTTGCTTTAAAAACTCATAAAATTCTTTAGGAGTAATTTTAGCTCCTTTTTTAACTACTGCACATATTTTTAATTCCTTTTCTTTAGAGTTTTTATTTTCAACTTCAAAAACAGCGCTTCCGACAATAAGAGGATGTGAATTTGCGACTATTTCAATGTCTATAGCAAAAAATGTATGTTCCCCTCTCATAATCATATCTGATTTCCTTCCCAGATAATAAATGAATCCTTCATGATCTGAATACCCAAAATCACCAGTGTAAACCCATCTTTCTTTTCCTTTCCTTGTTATAATCTCTTTTTCTAAGTTATAATACTCAAGTTCAAATGGAAGTCTTAGTCTTGCACAAATTTAACCAATATGATCCCTTCCTGGAAGTATTTCATTTCCATCCGAATCAACGATTTTAATCTCAAATCCACGTGCTGCTCTTCCTATAGATCCTAACTTTCCTCCTTTAGATCCTTCAGTATTTATGGTAAGTCCAACACCCTCAACAAGAGACCACATTTCGATTATTTGGATCCCAAATCTTCTTTCAAAGGTTTCCCATACTTTTTTTAAGGCACCTGCACCAAAAGCGTATTTAATCGAATGATTTCTATCCTTTTCATTTGGTGCTTGATTTACTAGTGCTGTTAAATTTGCGGCATAATAACAAAAACAATCAGGTTCATAGAGTTCTATATCATTCCAAAAAGTTGTAGAGTCAAATTTTTCTGCTATTATTACCGATCCATCAATGTATATTACGGGAATTATTACAAAATAGCGTGCAAATCCTTGAAATAAAGGTAAAGGACAATACAGTTTGATAATATCATTGTTTAATCCTAAAGTTTCCCATTCTTTTCCTATACTTATTCCAGATAATGTATAATAATTTCTATATAAAATACCTTTAGGTTCAGCTGTAGTTCCTGATGTATATAAGATTTCAAGTGGATGATAACTATTAATGTTAACATTTGGATTCTCGATATTTTCAGAGTAAAGATC
>JBHLNL010000069.1:0-14796 GCA_048941605.1 Promethearchaeota archaeon
TCAGCATATCTTTTTCGACTTTTAAAAAATTCAATTCGTTCTTCTAATTCTTCTTCTATTAACTCTAGAGCTCTAGTTTTATTTTCTTCTGGAATGATAAAATGTGTTGCAGGGAATATCCTATAATTTGGAACTTTACTCATGGGATTATTGGTTATTGGATGAATTTCTGTGATAGATTCAATTTCATCTCCAAACAATGAAATCCTTACACCATTATTTAAATATGCTGGATAAATGTCAATTATATCCCCTTTTACTCTTACATTTCCTGGCTTGAATTCAATTTCTGTTCGTTCATAATTCATTTTCACCAGTCGCTTTAAAATTTCAGATCGTTTTATATTCATTCCAACTTCAACATAAAGAGCAATCTTCTCAAATAATTCGGGATTTCCAAGTCCATAAATACAAGACACTGTGGCGACAACAATTACATCTCTTCGTGTTCTAACGGCGTGGGCAGCAGCAAGTCTTAATCGTTCAATTTCTTCATTCACAGAAAAATCTTTTTCAATATATAAACCTGTAATTGGCATGTATGCTTCAGGTTGATAATAATCATAATACGAGACAAAATAATGAACTGCATTATTAGGAAATAACTCCTTCAGTTCATTATATAGTTGAGCAGCTAATGTTTTATTAGGTGCCATAACTAAGGTTGGTTTTTGAATTTCTTGAATTATGTTAGCGATTGAAAATGTTTTACCAGTACCAGTTGCCCCTAGTAATGTTTGAAATTGTTTTCCTTTATGAATGTTAGTAGAAAGAGCTTCTATTGCTTCGGGTTGATCTCCTGCTGGAAGAAAATCTGATTCTAATTTAAATTTAGCTATCATACGAGAAGATAACTGATTTTATCAATATTTTAATATTAAAATTGAATTAATTTATTAAAGATAAGACTTATGATATTCTAATATACCATAACTTATGATTTTTATTAATAATTAAATAAAAATCTAGAAAATTAAGCTACTACAAATTCTTGTTGAGTATCCTCAGCACCTTCTAAAGTTCGAGCAAGAATAATGAATTCATCACCTGGAGAGATCGAACCAATTAAGTCTTCAAGATTATTAAGATAAATAGTGATTGTACCACCAAGACTATCAATTTCAAAAGAATTACCAACTTGAAATATAAAACTGGAAAGAGGAATATACGTCTTGTTTATATATATTGCATCTAAGGTTACATTTAATTGTCCATTATTTACAATTTTAATCGTAATCCTGTTATCACTATCATCAATTTTAGAGGTTGGGTCAACTGTAATACTATAGAATTCAGTTTCAACAATTGCTTTAAGAGTTGTTACATACTCTGCCGCTGTTGTAGTTGTTATATTCACTATGATGTCATCTGATTTATTTATTTTAAGAGTTGGAATATCAAAAGATATTAATGCACATTCTTGAACACCAAGTGAGGAATCTCCATATAAAAATTCTATATCAGAGGGATCCGAGAAATCAAGCGTTATAGTATTATTAAGAATAACACTTTCTAGAGTTATTGGTTCATTTCCTGTATTTTTTATCAATAATTTCCCCGTTTCATTTGCCGAAATATATGAAACTGCCGTTCCTTCAACACTTTCTATAATATGAATATCTTCTTGATCTCTTATAGTATGAATATATCCAATATCTGAGACAACAGTTTCTAATTCTGAAAAACTTCCTGTGATACATACCAATATTTCTTCATTGATATCTCCAGTAAGACCATATTTCGCGTTAGCAGGATCATTTGTGTCAATTCCTATTTTAATTAAACGTTCCTCATTCTTTTGTAAAGTTTTTTTCCCTGGTATTACATCAAAATTAGCTGAGAGCAGAGATTCTGTCAAATACACTTCAGCAATCCCAAATACAATGTCTCCTGTGTTCTTTATCTTAATATTTAAGGCTATAGTCCCATTATCATGTGCATATGCATATGATTCATTAAAGGCAATTGGAATGTGGTTTCTATAATTTCCTCCAAAAGTGGCTTGCAATTCTGGAGATAAAATTCGGTTTTGACTTAATATTGAAAGAGAATAATTTTCTACGCTTGATGTAAATAATAATTCGTCAGATATATTATTTGGAGTAGCTACACCAATTTTATTGTATTCCTTTATTGGATAGAAGTCTATTATCGCATCAGAAATCTTAATAAACGCTTTGTCAGTAGGTTCAAGTATAGCAGAACCACTTAAATAGTTGTAAGAAGCGGGATTAAGCTTATTTTCAATTGTATCATCGTTAACATAATACCTATCTAGTAAAACTGTAGATTTTCCTATATTTTCAACTTCAAGATATAAATCAACTGTAGAAGTATCTTTTTGAATTATGATACTATTTTCCTTATTAATTCTAATTTTTCCCTCTTTTGCCGTTTTCACAAATAAACTGCTTGTTTTTTCTGAAAAACTATAAGGTCTACCATATAGACCTGTTGATCCAGCCGTCACATTTATACTAACTACATCATTTTTTTGAAATGTTGAACCTTGAGATTTAATATCTACCCAGATTAAATCTTCAGATCCGCTTTCGATTGTAGTCCCCCCACTACCTAAATAAAAGTCATAATTTGTTCCGTTAATTTCCACATTTTGTATTTCTAAATCTTTTTTACCTGTATTTACTATTTTAAATGTACCATATCCAGTATCAAGAACTTCAGGATTTTCAATATCAAAAGTAGAATCCAACACCGTATAGTCAATTTCAAAGATTTTTACCATTCCAAATTTAGAGAAATATCTTGGAATAAATACTTTCGAATCATAATTCCCATTAGGGGGTATATGAGTTACCCATAAATCACCATCGTTATCCCTTCTCCTATTTATCTCTCTAGCATAATTTTCCTCAAATTGATCATGATTTTGAGGATCAGATACGGTTGGTTCATACCAAAACATCATCCTACATAACTGACTTTGAAACCATTTATCTCCAAAAGCTCCAGTTGTTTGATTTTGATACTCATTGATATCAAAAATTGAATTTGCTTTCCAATTATCTTCTTCAAGTCCCATACGCAGGTAAGTATTATAATTGTCATTAGGAATATGCACCATCCATGGCCATTTACCTTCGTCACCACCTAAGCCTGAATAAAAAAACCCAAAATATACTAGTACATAGTCCGCTTTTAACATTCGAAGTATTCTAGCACTATAAAGTTCATTAGTTTGCATTAAGGCCATTCCTGTCATTCCTATTACAGTTTGATTTTTTGTTGCATTATCATTGACAGTTGTTACATTCCCCACTGGAGTAAGCCAGTATCCATAATCCCACCAAGAGACTACGACATCTGTACCTTGTAAATTATCCTTCGTCCATGTTAAAGCTTCTTCCCATTCGTGAATAACACCTAAAGGCGACATTTGAGCAAAGGATAGGTTTGTAACAGCGATGTTTGTTGTATGAACCACTTGAGCAATACATAAAAATCCAACGACAGCATAAATTACTAAAGTTTCTGTACTTCCTAATGTTCCTTTTAACTGTCTTTTTCGTTTTCTACTAACACTAACTTTCTTTTCTCCTAAGAAACTACCAAATATTTTTAATATATTTACTAATCCATATGCTGCCGCTAATGCTGCTGCTGGGGCAAAAACTAAAATTATACGAATCATACTTCCCGTAAAATAATACATTAAAATAATGAATGCAATTACGAAAATATCTGCTGCATTTAATCTTTTAAAACAGAAGTAGATTCCTAAAGGTACCAAAACTAGGGGAATCAATGTATTATAATAAAAAACACTCCATGCACTAGGCATCTGTTCCGCTACAGAAGCAACAATGCTTATATTTTCACGGAATAAAGGACTCAAAATTGACATGAATCGAGCACCAAAACCAAAGGGTAAGATTTCAGGAGCAATCCAGATTATTATAGCAAATATTAGGATTCCTGGAATGAGAACCCACTTTACAGTATTTATTATACTGTTATAGACCTTTGGATGTTCAGTCTTCTTTGTTTGGATGATATGAAAAATAACTAATATTATTGTAAAAAGAAAAATCCCCCCAACAGATAAATCTGAAAATAATGAATTATACCTAAATTTACTATATAAAGAAAAAATCAACAATCCAGTCCCTTGAACCCCAGCATAAGAAACTAAAACATTTTCAGAGTATTTATTTGTTAATACTAAGATAATACAGATAAGAGGGATTAAAAGATATACAAACTGATATCCCCCCCAACTTAGTGATAAATAACCTAAAAATAACCCTCCAATTACTGCTCGTGAAAATTTCCCAGTTCTAATTGCTTTTAAAAAGAATAAAAATGTCATTAAAGTGGCAAAAACACCAATTGTTTCATTATCAAAAAAACCTGCAGTAGTACGTTGTAAGTATCCTGGATTAAAAGCCAAGAAAAATGCTGCAAATAATCCTGTAGAACGATCAAGTACCTCTTTTCCTAAAAAGTACATAACCAAGACGGTTAACCCTCCCATAAATGCAGGAAAGAAAAAACATATTTGATATAATGAAATTGGTAATCCAAAAAAGTTAAAAATCTTATAGAGAATTACAACAGTGAAAGTGAGTCCTGGTCGTAAACCTCCTCGAAAAAAACCGCTAGGGTACCAACTCTTATAATCAACCCAATTAAAATATTCATAGAGAGTATGTTCATTTAGATATTCTGCATTATACCATTGGATCCAAGGGTCAAATGCTTTAATAAGGTATACATCCCTTATGATTGGGCTACATCTGATAAGAATTGCTAGAATTACAAGTAGTACAATAGCAAAAAAAAATAAAAAATTTCTAGTTTTCACTGATATCGATGTTCTAATACGGTCACGGAAATTTCTAAGTGAAGCTACGATCTTAACCATAATTTTTCAAATAAAATTTTATGATTTACTAATTTAATAACCATAATTAAATTTAGAATATAAAAAAATTGCTTAAGATTAAAATCTTTTTCTTTAATCCAACATTTTTTAGAATTTAAAGTAATTTGATAAGATTCTTTATAAAGCGGTTTATCTTAAAAAAAATATGGTATAAGTTTAATGGTAAACTCTAAATTTCTCTTCAAAATATATTATATTGGAACAAATCAATATCATGGATCTCAGAGACAACCTGATTTACCAACGATCGAGCAATGTTTTTTAACTGTATTAGAAAATAAGGGTTATATTTCTGAGATAGAAAATTCGGAATTTGAATTCGCAAGTAGAACAGATCGATTCGTTTCTGCTCGAGGAGCTTGTTTTACGTGTATTGTAAGAAAGAAGCCAATATTAATGGAGATAAATTCTAATTTACCAAGAGAAATGGGTATTTGGGCTTATTCTAAAGTACCATTTGATTTTTCTTCTAGGTATCAAGCGGTTTTACGACATTATATCTATGTCGTTCCTACTCCACTCTCCTATATACAGAAGACATCTGGGATAGACTTAAGCATCATGGAAAAGGCTTGCAAAGAATTGAAAGGGCGACATGATTTTATTAACTTCTCAAAAAGAGAATCAGAGTCGATAAATACAATAAAAGACATGGTGTCTGCAACTTTAGCAATAAAAGATGAATATATAATCTTCGAATTTAAAAGTAAGTCGTTTTTAAGGCAACAGATCAGAAGAATGGTTAAAAAAATTTTAGAATTAGGAACACATGAAATTACTTACGATGATTTCATAAATTTATTTAACATTTCAGAAATTATCTCTTATCAACCTGCTGATCCTAAAGGCCTCATATTATGGGATACTGAATATGATAAAAAAATCAAATTTATTACAGATCCAAAATCTATAGAAAGAATGGATAACTTTTTTTCATCAAAAAAACTAATCCATAGGTTTAAATATAATTTATTTAGATTCCTGCAAAAGGACAATCTTGGCTAATAACGCTTGAAGTTGAATTTCCTCTGTTCCCCCTTGACTTAATCGATATTCAAATTCAGCTAACAATTTTGATAATTCAATTTTCAACTCTTCTCGAATATCTAAGCCATAAAGCTCTTTATAAATATTTTTTATAATATTTTGCCCCGAAAGCCCATATTCTTTAATTAAATCGTTTAAAAGTTTTATGGATAATTGTAATTGTCCTTGTAATGATGTATTTATAACTTCCTTTATTTTTTCTGAAGGAACTTCTCCAGCAACATGAAAAACGACTTCTTGATCTATTTTTTTGCTAATCATACCACATGATTGCAAATAATTTATTGCTCGTCTACAATCTCCTCGAGAAACATCTATTATTGCATTTAAACCTCCAGGAGTCAATGTAATATTTTCTTGCTTGGCAATATATTTTACTCTATTTTTAATATCAGTGTCATTTAGAGATGCAAATCTAAACACTACACACCTTGATTGAATTGGAGGGATTATCTTATTAGAGTAATTACATATTAAAACCATACGACAATTCTTTGTATACTTTTCCATTGTTCTTCTTAAAGCTTGTTGAGCAGGTGCCGTCATATTATCAGCTTCATCAAGAATTAAAAACTTGAAGGCAATATCTGCTGGAGGACGAGCTTTAGCAAAATCTTTAATGTATGTCCTAATAACATCAATACCACGTGCATCGCTTGCATTTAGTTCTAAATAAGTTCGATTAACGGCCATCTTTCGACCATACATTTCTCTTACCATAGCTAAAGCAGATGTAGTTTTTCCCGTTCCTGCAGGACCAGCAAAAATAAGATGAGGCATAGATTTGTCTTTTACAAATTGTTTTAATCTTTTTATAATTCCCTTCTGATTTACTACTTCATCTAGTACTCTTGGACGATATTTCTCAACCCAGGGTCTATTCTCAAAAGACATGCTACTTAAGTATGATTTAAATTTTATATTATTAATATTAAGAATTAAATTTTCTTAATTCTTTATTAATATTCATATTCATAAAAAAACAATAAGATTTGTATGACAGACTTTAAAATTACAAAAATTAAAGCTAGATGGATTTTAGATTCACGAGGAAATCCTACTGTTGAGTCTGATGTATTCGCCGGAGAGTATTATTCTAGAGCAGCTGTGCCCTCTGGAGCGTCAACAGGAGTTTTAGAGGCATTGGAATTACGTGATGGTGGAAAAGCTTTTATGGGAAAACATGTATTAAAAGCAGTAAACAACGTTAATGAAATTTTGGGCAAAAAATTAATAGGATTTGACGTTAGAGAACAGAATAAAATAGATGAAGAGATGATCTCGATAGATGGAACAGAAAATAAAAGTAATTTAGGTGCAAATGCAATTTTATCTGTTTCGTTAGCAGTAGCTAAATTAGCTTCTCAACTGTCTAAAATCCCTTTATTTGAACATATCTATAATTTGGCATATAGAAAGACAAGAGATGATTATTTACTACCTCTTCCTTGTTGTAATATTATAAATGGAGGAGAACATGCTGGTAATAATTTATCAGTGCAAGAATTTATGATTTTACCCATAGGCGCTAATTCATTTTCACAAGCAATCCAAAATGTTGCTGAAGTGTATCAAACTTTGAAGCAATTATTAAAAAAGAAATATGGTCCTTCTTCAATTAATGTAGGTGATGAGGGAGGTTTTGCTCCCAATTTATCTTTTACATCCGAAGCAGTGGATATAATTATTGAAGCAATTGAAAACGCAGGATTTCTTATCGGTACAGATTTTGTATTAGGAATGGATGCTGCCGCTAGTGAATTTTTTGAAGAAGATTCTTATAATATCGACGGTAAAAAACTGTCTGAAGAGGAATTATTGGAATATTATATGGATTTAATCCATGAATATCCTTTCAAATCCATTGAAGATCCTTTTGATGAAAAAGATTTTAGGAATTTCTCGAATTTGACTGCTAAAGTTGATAAATCTATACAGATTGTTGATGATGATCTAACAGTTACAAATATTAAAATTCTGGAAAAAGCGATAAATGAAAAAGCAGGAAATGCGTTATTGTTAAAGGTAAATCAAATCGGTTCTTTAACTGAAGCTATAAAAGCCGCTAAAATGTCTTTTAAGAATGGGTTTAATGTCATGGTCTCGCATCGTTCTGGTGAAACTGAAGATACTTTCATAGCAGATCTAGCTGTTGGGTTATGTACAGGTCAACTAAAAACAGGTGCAACATGTCGATCAGATAGATGTGCTAAATTTAATCAACTTTTACGAATTGAAGAATTATTAGAAGATAATGCAAAATACCCAAAAAATTTAGATTCTTGGAAAAATTTCGTTTAAAAATTAACTTTTTAATTCTTTTTATTATTTCTTAATAAATCTATATACATTCACATCAATATTTTTAGCTTTTTGAGTGTGAAATGGAAATATTTTATCTAAAACCATATTAAATGGAAGGATATTATCAATCTTCCAGTTAAATTTTTTTACATAACCTGAAATAAATTTTTCCACTTTTCGATTTGCTAGATGAATTGAATATACGATATCTGAAAAACTGAAAGCTTTTTCTAAAAAAGCTCTATCAGCAAATCGTGTTTGAACTCCAAATGGAGGATTCATTATAGTTGTTATTTTCATTTTTTTAGGCAAATTATTTTTGTAAAGTTCAAAATATTCAATATCTGCACAAATAGGATATATTATATGGGCTAAGTCGAGTGAAAGTGCATTTTTCTTTAAGATAATTAAAGCATTTATGTCAATATCGACACTTAAAACATAATTAGATTTTAAAAGTGCGCTTGCAATCGAAAGCCTTCCCGTTCCTGCACCTAAATCTACAATCATAGAATTATTAATATCATTATATTCAAAACCAGCATAATAAATTATATCAACAGCACAAGTTGCATCGATACAATATTGCTCCAATTCAATCTTAGGATTACTAAATGATTCAGTGGTTTGAATTATAGAAATTAAGCTTTTTTTGTTAATTTTCATCCGAAAAATTGTTTACTCTTTTATAATCAATTCAATAAATTTAATTACCTTATTTAATAATATTCACTTAAGATAGAAAGAATTTGAGAAATTAAAAAACTATTGTTGATATCATTGAGCAAAAAGTCGGTAAAAGATCATGACATTGTATTAACCGGTCAATATCTGGGAGTAGTGGAGGAGTTCCTTCCTGATAAACAATCTACATTTACTAGGGAGGGAAAAATATATGCTAGTAAAACAGGTATGATTAATGTTGATGATAAAGAAAGAAAAATTGAGATCAGTACACATCAAGAAAAAGATCGAAAAATAGTTAAAATTAGAGACACTGTTATCGGTGTAATTCTTTTTTCACGTAAATACTCAGTAGGAATTAATTTTTATACAATAAATAAAAAAATACATTTTAACTCAAGCTATTTTGGTAATATTCATGTATCACAGATATCAGATAAGTATGTTGACAAAATAAATGATGCTTTTCAAATTACTGATATAATTCGTGCTCGTGTTGTAGAACAAGATTACAATGAATATAAATTGAGTACAGTTGGTAAAAATCTCGGGGTTATTTATGCTGATTGCGTTATCTGCGGAAATCAGCTAACAAAAATTGGATATAACAAACTCAAATGTGAACGTTGCGGTAATGTGGAGACTAGAAAACTGGCTAATGATTATGGAAATGTGACTAATAATTTAAGATTTTAAATCTGCTTTTAATTTAAAATAAATATAAGGGTTTATTCTTGAGAAAAGTGGGAAAAAAAGTTATTCATTTCTATAACAATAGTGGCTCAGTGGATAATATAATCAATTTTCTTGAAAATATTCAGAAGAAAGTGAATTATCTTAATCTGAATGTCTCTGTTGAAGGAAAAAGCATAAAGGTCACACTTTTTGGTTCAAGGGATCTTCAACACTTAGCAACTGAAAGATTAAAAGATTTAGCTAATCGATATTTGTGAAAATTCAGTTTTTTCAAGTAAAACCATAAAAAATTTATTTTATTTTAGATTTTCTTTATTAAGATTACAATATCCTTTTTACTAGGAGTTCTCATAATGGCAAAAAAAAAAGCTCCCAAAATAGAAGATAGTGATGAAGATGAACTAGATGAATTATTAGAAGAGGAGGAAATTGAAAGCGTTTATCCTAAGTTGGAGAAAACTAAGGAAATAGAATCTACACCTGAGCCATTCGAAGAGGTTATTGAAGAGGAAGAATTTGAGTTAGAAGAAGAACCTAGATTTCCTGATTACAAATATCTTAATTTGGAAGTAAATAAAGGGCAAGGTGAAAATGATTATGAAATATTAGTAGAAGGGCAATCACATGGATTCTGCAATATTTTAGTTAACCATCTTCTAAAAATTGAAGGTGTTAATATAGCAGCATACAAATTTACTAATATCGAACCAGCAAAAATATTTATCCGTCTTGAAGATAAATATAAAATTAAGGATATATTACATAAAGGAATAGAGTCGCTAAGAGAGGAAGTAATTTCAGTTCAGAAATTATTCAAAAAACTTATGTAAACCATTATACTCTTTTTTATAAAACTTTATAAGAAGCCTAAATTCACTTATTTTAATGGATTATGAGTTTTTAATTACTGATTTAAATCTTAATAAATCGAAAAAGATTATCGGTACTGATAAAGGTCTGGCTAAAATCGGTGATGGAATCGTAAATTTAACCTATTCGGTTGCAAAATCTATTTATTTAACAAAAAATAACCCTAACAATACAATTGTTAGAACAGGGAAAAAAGTAGGGAAGATTATTTTAGAAGTAGCGTTAAAAAATGCTGATATGAAGACTTTCGCAAAAACTAGAGCCAATGCTCATGACCTTGCTGATACTGTTGAAGCATTAATAGCCTATGTATGGTTAAATAATAAAATAACAATAAAAGAGATTATAAACTACTTAGTGAATAATTTTTCAGGTAACCTTTATAATAGGCAAGAAGAAATCAAAAGTGCCACCATCGCATTTACTAAACTTTTAAATCATATTAAAGAATTTTTGCCCGAGAAATAACAATATGAAAGATAATCCTATAATAATTGGAATCGATGATGCAGCCTTCGAATTAAAATCAAATTCTAAAACAACTCATTTAATTGGAGTTGTATGTCAAGGAATTAGGATGGTAAATGTTTCTACTAAAGAAATACTAATAGATGGGGATGATGCTACCGAAAAACTAGCAGAATTAGTAAGAGAAAATGAAAAACATGTACAATTTATAATAACTCATACTATTACGTTTGGAGGATTTAACCTTATTAATTTAAATCAAATTTACACTGAATTAAAAAAGCCAATAATTGCTGTTAATGATCGAAAGGTGGATCTCGATACAGTAAAAGAAACGATTATAAATAAATTTCCAAATACGTACGAACAAAAAATCCAAAATATTATAGAGGCAGGAAATTTATATAATACCCAAATTGAAACTGCCGGGGGATTATCTGAAATTTATTTCCACTCAAAGGGAATTAAAATTAATAAAGTAGAAGCACTCTTGAAAAAGATTTGCTTAGATACAAAGTTACCGGAATGTATACGTTTAGCACATCTGATTGGTAGATTATTTTAAAAAGTTTCTTCAGATTTTATTTAGTCTCTATCTCATATTCTAAAATTTCACGTATTCTATCTCTTAAATCCAGTCTTATTGCAGACATACCATATGTTCGAATACCCAATTTCTTCTGAACTTTTTTTGCACTTAAGGCTTCTGGAAGATCTTGTTTATTGGCTATAGCGATAATTTTAGTATCTAAATATCTTGAAAATTTCTTGTAAATACCTTTTGTTTTTTCAATATTTTCTTCGGTGGAATCACATACTAAAACTGTTAAACCTGCACCTCTTAAAAAATCCTGCCACATGAATCTAAATCGTTCTTGACCTCCGAAATCCCAAATGTTAACTTTTTTTCCATTAAGAATTGAATCTTCGATTTCTAATCCAACTGTTGGGTTTCTTTCTTTTGATATTTCCCGACCTTGAAGTAAGCTTAATAACGTTGATTTTCCAACACTATTTAACCCCAAAAGACAAATTTTTGTTTTAGTAGAAAGAACTTTAAATCAACCTTTTCTAAATAGAACCTTGTTAAGTAGAAAAGGCAAATAAAGCTTCAAAAAAGAAAATAGTATTCGTATATTATGGGAATATTCCAATAGAATATAAAAGAAATATTAATAGTGAAGATGACTTTGCTAATATTTCTGAAAGTTACAGCATAACTTGTCAAAACTGGTAATAAAAAGATATTTATTAAATATATAAAAGTAGAAAAATAATCAAATTAAAATAATAAGTTAATAAAAAAATTCAAAAATAGGATTTTTTTATGCTCCTGTGTCAATATCCTTAACAATCCCCACCGCGACAGTTCTACCCATATCACGGACGGCGAAACGACCCATTTCTGGAAAAGCTTCATACTTTTCAAGACACATTTTCTTGATTGGTTTTAATTCCACGATAGCAGATTCATTTTTCTTAAGGAATTTAGGATTATCCTCAATCACCGCACCTGTCTTTTGATCTAATTTTTTAAGTAAACTTGCAAATTTTGCAGCAACTTGTGCTGTATGTGCATGAATTACAGGAGTATAACCTTGTGCAAGTGCTGTGGGGTGCCAAATAACTATAATCTGTCCAGTCCATTTTCCATTTGGAGTGATTACTGTTGGCGCGTTGCTTGGATGGCCAAGACAATCTCCACGACTAGCGTCTGCCATTGTAATACCCCTAATACTGAATCCTACATTGTCTCCAGGGATAGCTTGTGGAATTTCTTCATGATGCATTTCAATTGATCGAATTTCTCCTTGAAACCCAGTTGGCATGATTATAATTTTATCCCCTTTCTTTAATATTCCAGTTTCTACACGCCCTACTGGTACTACACCAGTTCCTTTAATTCTATAGGAGTCTTGAATAGGAAGCCTTAATGGTTTACCAGTAGGTTTCTCAGGAAGAACAAATTGATCTATGGCATCAATCAAAGTAGGACCATCATACCAAGGCATCTTATCGCTTTTCTTTGATAAATTCTCCATCTGCATTCCACTAGTTGGTACAAAAGGTACATCCTTAAGCTTGAAACCGATATTTTTTAGAAGATCTCCAACAGCATCTTTAACTTCATTAAATCTTGCCTCAGAATAGTCATAAACGTCAGCTTTATTTACTGCAACAACAATTTGCTTAACACCTAAGGTTTGTGCTAGGTAAGCGTGTTCACGGGTTTGCCCATTGGCAGCGATTCCAACCTCCATTTCTCCTTTTTTACCAGAAACGACTAGGATAGCGGCATCAGCTTGACTGGCGCCAGTTATCATATTTTTAACAAAATCTGCATGGCCTGGTGCATCGATAATTGTAAAGTATTTTGTTTTAGTCTCAAACTTACGAAACGCTAAATCAATCGTGATTCCACGCTGTCTCTCTTCTTTAAGTCTATCAAAGACAAAGGCATAAGACCAAGATTCTCGATCATACTCCTTAGCCAACTTTTCTAACTCGCGAGCTTCTCTGTCAGTTACAGCTCCAGTTTCAATGAGCAATGCCCCCATCATTGTTGATTTTCCATGATCGATATGACCAATTATCACTAAATTTAAATGCTCTTTATCAGCCATTTTCATCAATTTCCTTTATTTTTAATTTATAATGCTTATAAATATTTAATTTCAATAAAAATTATTTTTATTAGATGTTAATTGTAAATGTTGTTGAGTTTATATTTTTTACTATATTTCAGCGTAATTATCGAGGATTAATAAGTATTGTTTTGAATTTATAGATGGATATTAAGGATTTATCTTGAAATATATTATTGAAATTCAAAATCGAAAATTCAAACTAAATTACTCTTTTTCATTAATATGATACATTTTAGTAAAATTTAAAACAGTGATTTTTATTGTTTTAGATCTATTAATCCACATATTTTTTCCACCAATATTTCCTTCTATTTTCTATTGATATTATGATAAAGGCAATACCTAGGATTACAAAGAGTGAAATTAATATGAAAATAGAAATCTCAAGGAAAGAAAAGGGCATATTGTTATCATATGGATTATCTAAATCATAATGTATACCTACATAATCAATTTCAATTAGTTCATTTATCCATTCCCATGTATAACATTGTCCATCTGAAATTTCAGAGACATTGCATAGTCGTTCATTATAAATAGAATTAGGAAGATGCCCATGTACTCTAAATTCAACTATTTCTGTTATATTTCCATGCCATAAACGTGCAGTACCAACATCATAAATAATATTAAAATATGCTGGAAAACTATAAAATAGAGGTTTAGGGCAGTTAAACTCATACTTTATTTCAATGGATGAATTTTTGAGTATTGATATACTGCATATAATCCAATAAGCAGAGTATCTATTAACATACTGTAAAAATTCATACCATATTCCTGATGCCATTTCATCATAATCTAATATTAAAAAGGGAATGGGAGTATTATTTACAGAGACCGTACAGTTATTTAACGGATAAAATTCAAATGGAGCGGCAATTGTTAAATTTACTTCTTCATCGGGATTGAAAATTGTATAGTTAGCTTTAAATGACAAACCTCCAAGACACGACAAATTTAGAGCATCTAAATCAATTTTTACATCAGCAGATATCAAAGAAAGAGAATAATTATCTTTTGTTAATATTCCACCGGCATATTTTACTAATGGAGCTGGATTCGCAACTGATTTCTCAAATGTGATAATATTGAGGTTCAGCCAAAGTAAAAGGAGAGAGGTTAGAAATAAAGCTTTTTTTCTTTTCATTTCGATTTTTATTGTGATTTATC
>JBHLNL010000070.1:0-14794 GCA_048941605.1 Promethearchaeota archaeon
ACCAGTTTTAATCATCTTCTCAACTTTCTTTTTACTTATTACATCAACTCCGGTTTCCCTTTTTTCATCATCATCATTTTTATCAGGATTAAAAAGCTTTCTTCCTGCTTCATATATTTTCTTAATAACACCATTCCAGATAAGATCTCCAATTTGCTTTATGAAACTAAAAGGATTCTTTAAGCCAATGTACCATACTTTAGAAAAAAAAGACAAGTTAGGATCAAACTGATAGCCATGCGTTAAAAAAAAATTGTTAAATTCAGTTGAATTAGCCTTTACATTGAGATCAATTGTATTTATTGAGTTATCTCTTATTATGTCTTGCTTTGTATCAAAAAGCTTGATAATGGGTCTCGATCTCCCAAGATCTTCTGATTGGAGTAAGATATATTGTGAGAAAATATCGTTGTTCTTGAAAAAAGAATATTCAATATCCGTCTTCTTTTGTTCACGATTAAAATTATTTAACATTCCTTTCTTATTTTCTGGAAATTCGGTATCATAATTACCTATAACTGGCACTTCATGGTTTCCGAGGGTAAATACTATGTTAAAATCATCTATATCATGTAATTGGTTAATTTTCTCTAATATATTTTGATAATCTTTAAGTTTCAGAATGTCTGTATAACTATCCATAATTAGGTCAAATATATCACCTATAATTATCATAGCTTTTAAATTTGGCAATTTATTATCTTTGATCATTTCATATACACTCGATAAAAACATATTAAAACATGATTTTTCTGTGTGTAACGCTCCAAGATGCATGTCTGAGAGAACTAGAACCATCGTGTTATGGTTAATCTTTAATTCCAATTCATTAATCATCTTTATTACTCCAAAATTTACTAAAATTATTAAATATCTAATTGGATTCGTAATTTAATATAGATAAAACATACATTTTAATATTTAAATTATTGCACCTCAGGATATTTTAATATTTTTTTTGGTTATTTCACAAAAAAGTTAAATATTTAAGAGATATATAGGTTATACCTTTAATTATTCATTTTTTAATTGAGAAGATCTTTACTGAGATCCATGACAAGGAATTGGTATAATTTGAATGAATAGAATAATGATTCTAGTTTTGTAGAATCCTTAATTTTTTAACGAATTATTTTTTTAGATTATTAAAATAAAGATTAAATAACCACTTTATTTAGTATTGCTTATGACAAAATTGAAAAAAAAATCTAATCTATTAATTATCACACTCATTTTTATTAGTTTTTTTATCATTCCTTTGTTAGGAATCCGATTAAATTATTCTAATACTTATAATCAAATTGAAAAAGATACAATAAAGTTAGATTCAATACCTTCTTCTGCATCGCAATCTAGTTTAAATAATTTACTCAGAGAAAGTTATCCAGAATCTAAACCATCTAAATTTGAAAAAGAACTTGATGAATTCTTAACCAATCTTCCTTTAAACCAAATAGAAAATCCAGATTATATTAAAATTATTATTTCATTTGAGGAATCCATAAAAAAGGCTGAGCGTATTGAAATTTTAGATTCCATTTTTGATGATTATGAGGTAATAAGTAATTATGATTTAATTCCAGGGATTTTCATAAAAGTTAATCCTACTCAGCTTATTAATTATGAAGATGTGATAAATGGCATTAAATCAATAAAACAAATATATAAATCAAACATATATCACTCTCCTTATATTTTAGATAATGATCTTCAAATAAGTGCTTTGAATCCAGGAGATTATTCTAATTGGTGGCTTTCTGCTATTGGAGCAGAAAATTTAGTCTATGATGGCTCGGGAGTAAAAGTTGCTGTTATTGATACGGGAATTTATAATCATCCTGATTTGGATATAGTTAATAATAGTAATTTTGTAACTGGAGAAAGTCCACTTAATTATAACGATGATGTTGGTCATGGCACTCATGTAGGAGGGATAATTGCTGGTGATGGTGGTGGTTCTTCTGGACAGTATATTGGCGTCGCTCCTGGGGCACTATTAATTAATGCTAGAGCAGGAAATGCAAGTGGATTAGAAGAAGGTAACATTATTAGTGCTATTCAATGGAGTGCTAAACCCACAAGCGAAGGTGGTGCTGGAGCGGATATTATCTCTATGAGTTTTGGTGGAGGTTATCCTGAAATTTCTGATTCAATAACACAAGTGATTTCAAATGCAAAAAATGATTATGGTGTTATCTTTGTGGCTTCAGCAGGTAACTCAGGGGGTGAATATTTTACAGGTTCTACTCCTGCTTCAGGAATAGATGTTATTGCAGTAGGGGCAACAGATGAAAATGATGAGTTAACATCATTTAGTAGTTGGGGCCCCACTTTTGGATATCTTAGTTATCCCGACGTAGTTGCTCCTGGTTTACATATAATCTCTACTGAAGCATTTGATTCTATTATTTCTAAAGAACAGCGATATAAAGGAGATTATTTCAATTTTCCTTTTGATGCAGATTATATTCCTTTAAGTGGAACAAGTATGTCTTGCCCAATAGTTGCTGGAGCTTTAGCAATTTTATTAGACGCATATCCTAATATGACTCCCGAAACAGCTAGGATTGCCTTATTAGAAGGAGCAAGAAAACTTTCTAATGAAAATGATGATGATTTTCTTAAATCTGGAGCAGGAATAATAAATGTAACCGCATCTCTTAATTATTTAAACTACATAAATAGTACAATTCCTAATTATAATGATATAGCGATATTATCTCCTAATGAACTTCCTGTAAAGCCATATGATTTATTAAATTTTCCAGGAGATCATCAAAAATTTAATTTAACAGTAATTTCAGGAAATAACAATACTTTTTATATTGAAATTCCTAATGATATTCAAGGAATTTCATTATCTCTTGAGAAATCAACATTAATCTTTTCTGACTCTGGAATTGGTTTTGTAGAATTGGAGATTGAGATAGATAAAGAAGCTCTTCCCGGTATAAGAATGTTTCAAATCAATCTAACAGATGGAATACAGAATTTTGATACTGCAAATATTGTACTAGAGATCCGCTTGCCAGAGTATAATATATTGATGGATTCCTATCATGGATTAAATGATTGGTTTCCTCCATTATCATTTTACCAGATGGGATTTTATGAAGCTATGGAAGATCTATCTAATTTAAACATTTCAATTGATTATAAAATGGAACACTGGACTCCCGATTATAATAAAAATACAAACAATTCAATATTAACTGAAGAGAGATTAGCTCAATATGATCTTGTATTCTTACAAACCCCTGTCCTTCCCTATAGTCCTACAGAAATCAAAAATCTAAAAAATTATTTTGAAGATGGAGGGAGTATCTTATTTCTAGGGACTAGATATCAAGATATGGTGATTGAAAATATAAATTATTTATTTTCTACCTTAGGAGTAGATATTCAAATTAATGAAGAAAATATAATGAATGATAATTGGTTAGGAATTGGGGCGACTGTAAGTTCTCAAGTCGTAGCCAACTTTACTAATTCAAGAATATTTAAAGATGTAGATAAATTCTATTGGTCCTATGGCAATAGCTTTACTACTTCTAGCAATTCTGAATCTATTGCATTTATTGATAATGATCCTGTTGTCGCTTTATTCAATGGTACGTCTCAACGAAAAGGAAACTTGTTAGCTTTCGGAGATTTACATTGGATTTTTAGCGACTATAAATCAAATTCTCACTATCAAAATCATTCTATTCTTTTAGAAAATGTAATGGAATTTTTATTGCCTGAAGAACAAGTTTCCATAAATATAAATTTAGGAGGAGATCGTATTTCAGATTCAACAATTGATTTATCTGTATATTTAAAAAATCAAACTACAGAAACTCCAATTAATACCTCAGATTTTACTTCATTAAAAGTTATTATTTCTAATAATTCAGATTTTTCAGAATCAATTACATTAAATACAACCTATAGTGACGATGGAATTTATTTCAATAATTCTTATAACTTACCTTCGCCGTCTTACACACCATATACAATTGAAGTGAACCTTACTATAGGCACAAAAAGTTTTAATAAAACGACAAAAATCCTATATTTCGATAAAAATGAACTCCCAAAAATCATTGATTTATATAGCACTGATGAATCTATAAGTCGAGCAACAGGGCAATATACAAATTTAATTGCTGAGATGGATAAATCAACATATAATATAGAAGGATATTTATCTATCTATTCCTATTCGTTTTACAATACAAAAGTTTCTGTGAATAAGACATTCACATTTAGTTACTCTGTACCGAATAGTGATTATAGATATAATTTTGATCCAGATACAACTGATCCATCTGGATATGTAATCTATTATATTATACCTACAAATTCAAATTATAGTGTTGCAAATTCACCAAGGTATCTGTTTGAAATTATTAATAATCCCCCTCAAATTTTGACAACAAGCTCCACTTTTAATTTTGGAGGATATGCTGACATTTATTTTGATGAAACTGAGTCTGCTGAAGGTTCTTACGTGTATTCGACAACTCGAGGTGACACTTTTAATTTTGCAATAGATGTAAGAGACACAGTACTTTATGAAGATGATAATTCTGATATGAGATTATTTGTAAATTTATTTATTTGCTCTGTTACTAACGATGGATTTGTTATCTTTATTTTCCCGGAGACTATTGAAGTAGCTGAGTTAAATTTTATTACAAGTAGATTTGAAGGTTCTTTCACTATTCCAAATACAATGGAATATAGCACTATATCAGGTACTAAATCGATCTCTACAATTGCTAATTTTGATGCTTATACAAATCAAGGGTACTTAGCTTTATTATATTTTACTGTTTATGATAGTGAAGGTGAGTATGATGATTTTGTGATCCTCTTAACAATCTCAGATCCTCCTATGGATTATTCCTTAATTATAATAATAGTAATTTCGATTATTGCTCTTCTAGGAGTTGTTAGTGCGTTTGTATATTATTCTAGGAGAAAAAGACATCCAAGAACCTCTCCATATCAACAAAGAGTTTTAGAGTATTATATTCCTCCCTCCTATGAAGAACCAGAAGAAACACGTTATATAACACCTAGGCCATTGTCTGAATTAGGCCAATTCTATTGTCCTTTCTGTGGCGAATTTATTAGAATCCCGAAAAAATTCTGCCCGCACTGCGGCGAGTCTCTTGAGTTTAATCAACAAGAAGATTAAATACAAGATTTTCTAAATCTTTTTTTATTTTTTGAAATGAGTTAACACATTTCCATCCTCAAGTCCGACATAAGCTTTTGAGGCCATCTCAATAAATAAACCAGTGTCTACAACTCCAGGAATAGGTAAAATCTTATTGTTAAGTTCTAATGGATTATCTATTATACCAAAATCTACATCTATTATAAAATTCCCATTATCTGTGACTAATGGCCCACTTTTTGATTGAGCCATTCGAAGGATTGGATTTCCACCTAATTTTTTCAATTTCTTCATTATTGGCAAGTATGCCATTGGAATTACTTCAATAGGAATCCCCTTTTTCCAATTAGTACCTAATTTTTGAGAATTTTTTCTAAAATCTACAATAATTATAAGTTCTTTTGAATTTGAGGCAATAATTTTTTCTTGAACCAAACAACCTCCACCACCTTTAATTAAATTGAGATCTTTATCAATCTCGTCTGCCCCATCAATATCTATATCAATTTCTGGATATTGTTCTAAAGAAACTAAGTCTAATTCATTCTGTATTATTAACTGATAAGCTTGAAATGAGCTAGGAATACATTTTAAATTTAATGATTTATTTTTATTTATTTCGCCCAATCTTTTAACAGCATATACTACTGTTGAACCACTACCAATTCCTATTATCATATTCTTTTTGACATTTTCATCTACAGCTTTTATAGCAGCTTTATTTTTTCCTAATTCAATCAAATTTTCTGTCGAAGAACTCACCACTAATCATTTTTCAATAAATTTAAAATTCTAATTGCTAAATAACCTGCATTTTCGCCTCTATCTATTCCTACACTCGCAACAGGGACACCTGAAGGCATCTGGACAATCGATAATAACGCATCCAACCCACCTAATTTAGTACTTACTGGCACTCCTATAACGGGTTTATTTGTTTTTGACGCAATCACACCCGGTAAAGCAGCAGAAAGACCAGCAATAGCAATAAATATCAATGAGTTAGAATTTTTTATGTATTCATCTAACTGCTCTGGATTCCTGTGAGCAGAAATAATTTGAAGGTCATATTTTATATTATTATCTTTTAAAATCTTTTCAGCTTTTTCATAAGTATTTTTATCGGAAATACTACCAGCAATAATAGAGACTAAACACTTTTCCTTATCGTTAATAGATTTTTTAGACATATTTTATCTAAAACTACCAAAAATAAAAATAATTCTAATAACTACTAAACAATGTAGTAATATATTACCAAAACTATTAATTTATTTTCTTTTTTCTGTCAAAAGTGTTATCAAAAACTTTAATATCTCTATTAAATTTTTTCATTTGTTAATCAAAATTTTTTGTTAAAAACTAATTTTAAGAGGGATATTGAATATGGTAAAAGAATTAAAAGAAGTATGGTTAATTGATTATGCTAGAACAGCTTTTTCTCGTTCCAGACCTAAACAGCCAGAAAGAGATGTCTTTGGAGATCAGAGAGGTGATGAATTATTAGCTCAATTATTAATGAAATTTTTTGACGAAAAATTGGCAAATAAAGGAATTGAAAAAAAAGATATCCAAGAAATATCAACCGGTACAGCTATGGGAATATATGAGTGCTGGACTTATGGAGGTAAACTTCCTACTTTTATGGCAGATTTTCCTGCAGAAACCTCTACATTCTTCGTTGATAAACAATGTGGTTCTGCAGGAGCAGGACTCCAATTTTTAGCGATGGAAATTATGACTGGTATGACAAATTATGCATTAGCATGTGGTGTTGAACATATGACTCGTATTCCTATGCAAAACGATTGGATTCGACCCAATCTTGATATGGTAAGTAAGAAATCAAAATGGTATAGACCACAATTCGATCTTATGACAACTATCAATATGCTTCAAACTGCGCAAAAGCTCTATGAGCAAGAGAGCCCGTATATCACTAAAGAAGATATGGATAAATTTGGAGTAAGAAGTCATAATTTAACTGTACAAAATACTGAGGCTGGCTGGTTTAAAGGTGAGATTATTCCAATCGAAGGTCACGCTGAAGGTAACGTAGAAGAAAAAATGTTAATAGATGCGGATCAAGCACCAAGGAAATCGAATTTAGAACAAGTAGCAAAATTACCTCGAATTTCTAGACCTTTTTACTTAAAAGAAAATGTTTATGGAGAAGATCTTGGTGGTAGACAAGGTTATGAACAAAGAGAAGGGACTAAAGATGGAGTAATTACTCCTGGAAATTCATCTCCTCTCAATGCTGGTGCGACTGCTGCATTATTAATGGAAGCTAAAGAAGCAGAAAAATGTGGTTTAAAGCCTATGGCAAGAGTAGTTTCACTTGGTGTTGCTGGTGTTGATCCTTCTGTTATGGGACGAGGACCAGTACCTGCTTCTCAAATGGCTTTAAAACAAGCGGGATTAAGTGCTGAAGACATAGATTATTGGGAAATAAATGAAGCTTTTTGTATAGTTGCTTTAAACTGTATGAAACAATTAAAAATTCCAGAAGAGAAAGTAAATGTAATGGGCGGATCTACTGCTATTGGACATCCTCTAGGGGCTACAATGGTGCGACTTACCGGAACTTTGGCAAGAATTTTAAAAGACAAAGGCGGTAAATATGGTATAGCGAATGCTTGTATAGGAGGAGGCCAAGGAATTGCTATCTTATTAGAAAATCTTGATGTGTAACCATTTTTAGAGCTTTCCATAATCTCTTTTTTTTATTTTTTTTAAATTTTTACTAAGAAAACTGTATAATCATTTATCTTAGAAATGTTTAAATATTAACGAATAACAAATTAACTTACAATAAAAGTAAAATGAAAGTGAAATCAAAATGCCTGTCTATAAAAGTATTCAATTAGTTGGGACTTCTGATAAAAATTGGGCAGATGCCGTTAAGAATTGTTATGATGAAGCAAAAAAAAGTCTCCGTGGTATTCGAAACATACAAATTATTGAATCTGATGTTAAAGTTAAGGAAGATATTGACAAATTGATTTACAGGGTTCGAGTGCAAGTTAATTTCCAATTGGAAAGATAAATTTATAAAACATTTTTTATTTTTTTTCTTTTTCTGAATGCTTCTAGAGAATTAAAGTTTAAGATTTTAATTGATATAACGGAATTTTATGAATTCTGTGGTTAAATTTTAAATATGACGAATTCTATTTAGAAATAAAAGTTCCAAGAATGGGGTAATCATGTTTCAGTCAGGTAATATAATAGATTTTCTCTTAGATCCTGCAGTGTTCCCATACATTATCGGGGGAATTATTTTATTAGTAGTAGTAATTGTTTGCCTTACGATACATAGGAAACTAAGATAATAGAATTTCGCAGCAACGTGGAGTTTTATTTAATTTTCATCCTTTTTAGTTGGTCTAATATACGTCTAATTTGAGATTGTGCTGTCAATGCATAGGAAAAATTCGGATCAATTTCTAATACACGTTCATAGTATTTTAAAGCTTCTTCGTATTTTTCTTTACTTTCATATACTAATCCTAAGTTATATATGCAATATTTATAATCTGGTTTAATTTTTAGTGCCATTTTGAAAGAAATTTTAGCATCTTTAATTTGGCCTAAGTTGAAATAAGCTATACCCAAATTATAATGAGCTCTATAATCTTGAGGATTTAATTTTATAATTCTTTCAAAAATTTGTTTTGCTTTTTCATATTCTAGTATATAGTCATCATTAAGAAATCCACCATAATCAAACAAAGCCTTTATTAATAAATTTTTAATTTCTTCAGAATCAGGATTTTTTTCGTGAAATTTGTCCAGTATATATAAACATTCTTCAAATTTCTCTTGACTAAGCAAATTTTCTGCTTTTTTAATAACATCAGTAAGATCGTTTGAAGTTTTCATGAAAATAATTTAGAATTATTATTATATTTCATTTTCATACCAGATGTTTGGAGATTTCTTAACCCCAAGCTTTAAAAATAAACTTCGAATAGCGCTGTCAGAATCAGGAGCTATAAAAAAAACTTTATCTAATTTTAATGTTCTCTTGATATATAATTGGAGCTCTCGGATAATCTTTTCCTCAATTCCCTTTTTAAAAGAATCTTCTTTTTTAGTTAAAACCTGATGAATTAACACTCTGTCATTTCCCAAATAATCCCTAAATAAAGTATAAGTACCAAAACCTACGAGTTTTCCGTCTTCCTTGGCTACAACCATAGAGTTCCGATATTGGAGATCTAATGTTCTCCGATTAAGTTCTTCTTCAAATTTTTCCCAATATGAGAAGAAATAAGACTTAATTGCGATAAAGTCTTTAAATAAAACCTTTAGTGCTTCTTTATCTACTCTAGGATCGTACCTGTCAATTATAATCAAATTTTTCACCGTAGGAAATATTGATATTTAACAAAATATCTATTCTTTAATAAAAATTGTTTTTTAAAACTAAAAATAAATTATATTGATATAATATGAGTAGAAAGAGTAATGATAAAACCTTATCAATTCCTTTAAAGAAATTAAAAGAAGATACTATTATACCAACACCCTCAAAATCAGGTGATGCTGGTGCTGATGCTCGAATTATTGGTTTTAAGAAGATTTTTCATGAAAATGATAAAAAAGAATTAGTTGATGTTGACACAGAAACTTATACTTTGAAACCGCTTGAAAGAGTAGGGTGTCCATTAGGTTTTTCAACAGCCATACCAAAAGGATATTATTTTAAAGTTGTCCCTAGGAGTGGATTAGCTTTATGGGATGGATTATCTATTGTAAATTCTCCAGGGACGATTGATGCTGGATATCGAAATGAATGGATTGCAATAATAGTAAACCTTTCTAATAAAGAAGTCACATTAAAAAAGGGTGAAAGAATTTGCCAAATCATTTTATCAAAAATGTATAATTATAAATTCATTGAAACAAATAAATTGCCTGAATCTGAACGCGGAAAAGGTGGATTTGGCAGTACAGGTAAGAATTGATTTTCTCCCAAATAAATAAAAAAAAATATGGATTTAGGATTTTATATCTTTCAACTCTAACTATTACTTTTTTAATCTAAATCTCTGTTTCTTTATTGCCAAGTAAATGCCAACTGTAACCATGAAAAATAAGGTTCCCGTTAAAATTGGTAAACTATATCCGGGTATACCAGCTACACTTGGAAATGGACAAGCCATTAATGGAAAATAATCTTTAGAGCCCGCACTCCCTGTTATATTATGTGGAATATCTCCAATACCATTACTATCGGTATCAGAACCTGTATAGTTATCCCAATAATTCCCCTTAAACCCATCATCCCATCGATTATATGATCCCAAATCAAGCGCATGTAAAGTGTTATTCTCAAAACAATTCAAATTTATCATATTTCCATCGCAAGAGAAATCACAAACTAGACCCAAAAGATTGTTTTTTATTTCATTTTTTGTAACCGTATTATTTGAATTTCCAACTGCGAATCCTATACCAAAATCATTACTTAAAACTCTATTTTCAGAAATTTCATTGAAATAACCATCTGCTGCTATATATATTCCATATATATTATTTTTTTCAATAAGATTGTTTGAAATAATGTTACGACTAATTGATCCTGGACTTGCAGCTAAATATATACCATAAAAAGAATTATAGGACGCGTTGTTATTTGTAATAGAAATATAACTTGAATTCATCATATATACTAAGGCTCCAGTATAAGCTTTATTACTATTTTTGGTAATCACACCATTAGTTACATTATATAATTCAATTCCAGCCCAGCTTGAACTTCCTATAAAAAAGCAGTTTCTCACAATGAAATGTTTGCGAGAGTTATATATTTCTAAACAACTAGCTGAAATAGTGCTAGTATTGAAAATATGATTTTGTATAATATATGGATCACTTTGAGTCCCTGAACCTATGCAATAACCTTGGCTTTTTGCCCAGCTCCAGTTGTTAAGACTACTAGGAAAATCATCAATTTGTATTGGTGAATTGAATGTTGTAGAAAGGACTAAATCCATTTTTTTATTTGATTGTTTTATTGATGTGGTTGTTGAAGGATTCCACATGAATATTCCAATAGAAAGTATAAACAAGTACAAAAAGAATATTGTTTTCTTAGATTTCATACTCTTAATCACATATAAATTGAAATTTATGATTTAAAGTGTTGATTATTGAACTTATGCTATTATGATTATATTAATTTTTTTATTAGGATTTTGATTAATATTAAAGCAAGCAAATAAATGAATATATTAGAATTAATGATATAATTGATATCAATTATATATTAAAAATTTGATAGAAGGAGATATAATATGTCAGAATTAACAGAAGATGAACAATTTATAATTGAAAAACTCAAAGAAAAAGAGGGGAAGATGAATTATAAAGAACTGCAGGTTCTCTGTGAAGATAAGTTTGAAGGAGTAAGATTAATTTTAAAGAAGTTAAAAGAAAAAGGATTTGTAGATTATGAGGGGATGATTCCCGGATTTTCTGCTGAAATTGTGCTAAATAAAGAAATTTAAATAAAAATTAAGAATTAATAAACCTCAAATTATTTTTTTAATTTTTTCTTTTATATTTTAGTTCTTTGAATTATGTCAGAAAATAATAGTAATGCCTTAAAAAATCACTTTCTTCACAAATTTCTCAATCCAAAGAGTATTGCTATATTTGGAGCATCTAATTCATTTCTGGATAATATGGGGGCTATGATGCTTCGAAACATTATTTTTGGCGGATTTCCAAGAGAAAAAATATATCCATTACATCCGAAATTAGAAAATATCCAAGGCTTAAAAGCATATAAATCAGTTCTTAATCTTCCAGAAATTCCAGATCTAGCTTTTATCGTTTTAAGACCAGACAAAGTACCAAATGTGTTAGAGCAATGTGGAGAAAAAGGTATTAGACATGTAATAATTGTATCAGGGGGATTTCGAGAGTTAGGTACTAATGGAACTGAGCTTTCTCACAAAATACATGAAATTGCAGCAAATTATGATATTCGGTTTATTGGTCCAAATTGTTTGGGAGTTTATAACGCATTTTATAATTATCCTGAATTCGAGGATACATGCTTTAATACAATGTGGATTTATAAAACTCCTGAACGAGGTAATATCTCTATTATTGCACATTCAGGTACTGTTGCATCCCACGTATTTTGGTTTTGTAAGAATATTGGAGTCAAAATCGGAAAATCACTTTCTATTGGAAATGAAGAAAATATAGATTTAATTGATTTTTTAGATTATTTGAAAAATGATCCCAAAACAGATGTAATTGGATTATATATTGAAGAAATTAAGAGAGGTAAAGAGTTTATAGATATAGTAAAGGAAATTACACCTAAAAAACCAATTGTAGCAATTTATGCAGGAGGAACTGAAGCAGCTTCACGTTCCATCATGGGACACACGGGATCGATTGCTGGAGACGACAAAATATTTGAAACGGTATTTAGAGAAACCGGTATCATCTCTACTAATTCAATAAAAGAATTCTTTTACTATTTAAGAACTTTTTCACACAATGTTATTCCAAATGGTAACCGGTTGGGAATTATAACAGATTCAGGAGGATGTGGTGCTATGATGGCTAAAGTTGCTGAGAAATTAGGTTTAGTTGTACCTGAATTTTCAGAAGAATTAAAAAGTAAGTTAAAACAGTATGTTCCATCAGTAGCAAATATCGATAATCCACTAGACTTAACTTTTCAATTTAACCAATATAATCTATATGTTAAAATTCCGAAAGTCATGATTAATTCTGGTGAAATTGATGGAATTATTCTTTATGCTGTTTTTGGATTTGAAGAAATTTTGAATGTTATAAAAACTTCAGGCGGTAAAACTTATGAGGAATTTGAAATCTCAAATGATATGATGAAAGGTTTATACCTGAAGCCCTCTCAAAGGCTAGTAAAGAAAAAGAAGGTTCCTATTTTTTATATTGGCCCGCAAGGGTATTCTAATCCATGGGTTCGAGAATTTATAAATTCAAATATTCCCATTTTTGACTTATGGGATATGCCCGTAAAATGCTTCTCAGTCTTAACAAAATATTCTGAATACTGTAAAAAATTAAATCTTAAAGATAACTATTGAAAATTAAATCAATAATTTTCTATGTATTTCACTAATTATATATACAAATTTTATATATATTTATTAGAATACTTCAAAATGTCATATTGGTTGTATTAGAAATTTATTATAATAAATCACACAATATTGTGTTTAGTATTGTCTCTAGAATTTATTAATCCACCTTCAGCGATTTTAGCTTCTGGATCTAAATTAGGTGTTGAACTTGGAGGAAATAAAAGTATTGTAAGTATTGATGCTTTTCATAATTTATATTCAGAAGGTAATATTTTTTCTGAATTAAGTTGGGGAGCATTTTATCAGGAAGAAGGTCTAGAAGATCAAATTGATACATTTGAAACAAAGGAATATGATTCTGTAAGAGAAGATCCTGAGGCTTTAATAAAAACTATTATAGACAGTATTTATAATATAATAAATAATCAGAAGCTCTTTTATGGCATTGTCGATTTTGAGGTAGACGCTTTTCTTAATCAAAATACAGTAATTCCAGGACTTAAATTAGATTATGGAATTATCAATAAATTACTAGATGCTCACAAAAAGACAAGAGATCAAGATTTGTTTCCAAAAATCATGTCTGATGCTAAAGGGATAAAGAAGATTACTATTGAATTTCAAGGAAAGAAGAAAAAAAATCTTCATATTAGAGGTAATAAATTAGAGGATTTAGCAGACATTTTAAGATTTGCTAATGGATTTGCGACAGGAATTGTGTGTACTTCTCGAGGAGCAGCGAATCTATATGTTTTAAGCGATACTATTGTATTTCAGGAGTATATACTACCAGATCTTCATATTGATGAAGAAAATTTAGCCATAATTGAGCTTGGCATTCAAAGAGAATTATTATTTCCCATTAGTTGGTTCAGAATAGATCTTGGGATTAAATCATTAGAAACCTTAGAATTATGGGAAAAAATCAAAGACCACCCAAAGTTAAATAAAGCTTTAGAGCGTTATGAAAAATACATAACTAGCTTAGTCTATAAAAAATTTCAGATGATGGCTTCTACTGAAAAAATAGGCACTGATTTTGATGATGATTTTTATGAAATGAGTCCAGAGGAAAGAAGAAAAGCACTAAGAGATATGGCAGAAGCAATAAGAACATTAACTGATGAATATAAGAAATAATAATTAATTTACTCCTTCAGAATCCTTGGAGCTTTAAAATATCCATCTTTTTTATGCTTTGTATTCTTTAAAGCTTCTTCAGTAGAAAGAGATTCTCGTGGTATGTCTTCTCTAAAAACATTTTTTAAGTCTTCTATTGGATGAGTCATCGGTTTTATATTGCTTGTATCTAATTTATCTAGTTTTTTAAAATAAGACAGAATATCACCAATTTCTTTTGCAAGTTTTTCTTTTTCATCTTCAGATAAATCTAATAAAGCTAATTTTGAAATGTGATCAATAGTATCTTTTGAGAATTCTTTTTTCTTAGTCATAAATTAGCTCATTAAATTATAGTAATATATAATAATTAAGCTTGATCTTAATAGTTTTTAAAAATCCTTGGTAA
>JBHLNL010000071.1:0-14779 GCA_048941605.1 Promethearchaeota archaeon
AGGTCCTGCTTTAGCAGGATTGTCTCTATATCCTGTACTCGCTCAAAGAGCGGATTTAGGAGCAATCGGGCGGCATGGATTACTAATTACCCCTGAATTTGGCCCCAGACAGCGTATTGCAGTAATATATACAAACATTTCTAATCTTCCTTTTGCCAAATCTAATTCTCATAGTTGGATTTCCGAGTTTTGTCAAAAATGCGTGCAATGCATGGAAACTTGTCCTACAAAAGCAATTTATGATACACCCATAAAGAAAGCTCATGGAAGATTAACCCATATTGATGTAGAAAAATGTGCCCAAGGCTTTTTGAATTATGGATGTAGTATATGTATAAAAGAATGTACATTTAATAAGAATCCACCTGAAAAGATGAGAAAAATTACTTTTTAGAAGAATAGATGTGCTGTAATATTCTCTCTACAAGTAAACGATAAGTTATAAATGCAAGTAGCCAAACAAGCAGTTATGTGTTTATATGGATGACAGTTGCTGGGGGAAATCCATTGAAGTGAGTAGCGGAAGCATTAGTATAAGCCCCAACATTTTCAGAGTAGAGTAAATCTTCAATATTTAAATCAGGCAATTGTTCATTGAGAGAGATTTTGTCTAATGCATCACATGTTGGACCTACGACTGCCGATTCTATTAACACTCCTTCCTTAAAAGCTTTAAAATGATATTGGATATGATCGAATATTACTCCTGAAAAGGTATTATATATCCCGTCATTAACATAATAATAGACTTTATCGTTTCTAATTGCTTTACCATTAATTTCGACTATGGCAACTGCTGTAGTTGCCACAAAAAAGCGGCCTGGTTCTGCGATTAATGTTATTTCAGAATTATCAAAATATTGGGAGATATTATTATTAATAATTTCAGCTAAGGATTCAAAAGAAGGAACATTTTCATCATAGGGAACGGGAAAACCTCCACCTATATCTAAGAAAGTTAATTCTTGTCCAATTTCTTTAGCTTGTTTAAAAATGTTATGAGCAATTTGAAATGCTTGGATATAGTTTTCGAAATTGCTGCATTGACTACCAACATGAAAACTTAAGCCTTCCACATCAAATCCTGCCTTCTTCGCATGCTTAACTAAGTCCAGGCAAATCTTAGGATTTGCTCCAAACTTTGTAGAGAGTTCGACAACTGAACCAGTGTTGGGAACATCCACTCTTAAAATTAGACGACTATTTTTGCAGTATTTAGCGATCTTATCAACTTCTATAAAATTATCAAAAGTCATTCGAATGGAATATTCATTTAGTTTTTTTAATGATTCAATTCTTTTTACTGGATTAGCATAAATTACTTTTTCATTCATAAACGCTTTTTTTTCTTCATGATTTCCCTCAATGGTTTCATAAACAATCATAAATTCTTCCCATGAGGCAACATCAAATCCACAACCTTCATTATAGAATGTTTTTATTATTTTTGGTTCAGGATTAGCTTTTATTGCATAAAACGGTTTTACATCGGGGAGGAACTCACAGAATTTATAATAGTTCGCTTTTATTAAGTTATGATCAATGACAATCAATGGAGTGCCATTTGAATTTACATAACTTAATAGAGTTGATTTGTCGATCATATTCATAACACTGCTATTTTTAATGAATTTAATGATGCATAGTTAAAATCTTTTTTATATGAGTTTGTGGTAAGAAAATGGTTGACTTAAATCAAATTACTTATTAATAGTGGACAAATAACAAGGTTAAGAAACATTGAAAAACTACTAAAATGAATTTATTACTATATCTCTAAAATTTATAAATCTGTCTGATATTATCGTGGATGAGAATAATATCACAAAGAAATTAGAAGCTGTTTTAAAAAAGGTATTAGCAAGTAATCGAGATATAACACTTGCGATAATTACATCAATAGAGGGGCTTCCAATTCTTTCAATATTACCCCGAGGATATAATGAAACGAGAATTGCTGCCATGGTTGCTACATTATTATCCTTATCCGAAAGAACTGTCATTGATATGGATATTGGTTTGTTTAAACAGATATTTATCAAAGGAATTGATGGGTATTTATTAGTGTTTGATGCTGAGGAAGCAGTATTAGCAGTTTCTACTACAGAAAAAGCGAAATTAGGCTTGGTATTTCTCGAATGCGAGCGTGCCTGCTATGAAATATCTAAGATTTTGAAAAAAGAGAAATAAAGATTAATTTACATTTACTATACTATTTTTACCTAAGATACATAGCTTTGCCTAAAAGTAGTTTAAGATCGTTTTGGTAATTAGAATGTGAAATATATATAGTTAGATTTTTTAACATATTATGGGAGTGAAAAAAGTCAGAGTAATATGAAGTTAAATAAGAAGAATGAGAATAAGTTCGGCGCAGATTGGTTAAATAATAATTTAGCTTTTGATGAAATAATTGGATCAAAGTCAACCATCGAAAAAGAGATAAATAAGTATATCACACTCAAATTAATAGGCGGAAGAACTTTTATTTATGTAAATGGTAAGCGATTTATTCAATGCATCCGTTTAATCCTAAATATTCCGAAAAATGATGTACACCTTTATGAGGAGGTCGATTCTATAGATGAAGCAGCCCAGTTGTATAGCAAACACGTTTTCCAAAATAGAATCGTAATGGGGCCTATGGCTAGACCTGTGCCAAATCAGAGTCATAGTATTACACCTGAGCAAGAATTTTGGGGCCATTGTTCTAATATTCAAGCGTGGGTTGAGCATGATTACGATACAAGGATATTAATGACCAATATTTCCTTTCCACTGTTAAGAGAATTGACTAAAGCCGGAGATCCTCTCGCAAAAAAAGTATACAAGGAAGAGATTGCCCTGAGGCTCGAGAGCGGATACCCTTCTGTGGTTCAGTATCTTCTTTCTCAAAGATATATAGATGTCTTTAATACCTCAGAGTTCCAAACAATATTGGAATCAACTGACATTATTAAGAACCTCTCATCTGATCCTAAATTATTAACTCATTTCATAAGATCTTGCATGTCAAAGTTTCCAACTTTGCTTGAAATTATTCTATTACAAATTCTAAAACTTCCAGATAGTAAAAAAATCTTTTTTTCAACTATTCAAGCAAAACCTCAAATGTCTACTTTTAGACCTTATTTGAATTATAGCAACCCCCAATTTTTATTTAATGTGAAAAGTGCATTAGAAAATCTCTTCACGAAGGTTGGCGAAAAAATAGGCGAAGATATTTTGGATTGTATTCAAGTAGTCAATAATTATCTCAAAGGACAGGGCGTTAGTATTCCCAATGTATCAGAATTGAGTTATTTGGAAAGGATTAAGAACGAGCTAATAAATAATGAACTATTAGCCCAGTTAGGTGAGGACCAGAAATTCATCTTAAATCGTATGCTTTTGGAAAAAATTCAGGGGATTCTATCGAGATGTGCTTATTGCGGAAAAGTGATTCAAAAAGGTCAAGATGTCTGTGATTGGTGTGGACATAAAAAAGATGATGATGAAGGAGGATTTTTTCCATATCCATTTATTTTTAAGCCTCCTGGAGGAGGAGGTTCAATGAAAGGAACAATAGCCGTCCCTATTAAAGTTAAAACTTAATCAATATCCTTAAAGACAAATAAGTTTTAAAAATTAAAGATTATATCTCCAGAGCACATTTCACGAGAATTTAATAGGCATTTATCAATTTCAGGTTCGATAGTATGTTTAATTCCCAGAGCATCCAGCCAGCAACTAACGCGATATATAACGCCGCATTCATATTGCTTGTGAACTCCTATCATTTCCATACCTTTATAGGCAAAGCAGCGTTTCATTTCCCAATGCATCCGATTGTTTTCAGGGAATGTATACTCAAAATCCATAAAATCTCCTTTTAATATACTAAAACCATTAATAATAAAGGTTTTTAACTGTTCAAATGTTTCTATTTTAAGATTTTCCCATCCCATTGCCCTTTTTATTCTTTGCATCTCAATTACTGAAAGAGTTTTAATTGCAGCTTTATTAAGTTTGTTAGCAGCATCAACACCTAATTCACGGGCACAATTATAAAACCAGGAACCATCGTGAGTCATCCAACATTTAACAAGAAGCTCTTTTAATTGATTTTTATTGAGTTGATCAAACAATACTTTTTCCATAATACTTATCAAGTTGATATTGTTTATAAAATTAAGAAGTATTTTAGATGATAGAGACACCTCATAATTGACAGAAAGTGTGTTCTAGATTAGATTATTTATTCTCAACAAATTTATTATGTTCATTTCGACTTTTTATCGCAAATCTTATTAATATAATTATATAGACAATTACACCAGCTAAGAAACACCAAACACATATCATTTGTATTAAAGGTCCCTGCAAACCAATACTATATAAAGGATTAAAATCAAAGGGAAAAAAAGGTTTAATATCTGTATATAGTGGAGAATCGAGTAAAATATGAATATAAATTCCAAGCACAGAAGCTGATAAGATTTTCTTAAACGAGAAGTCTTGTTCGATTTTGAAAAATGACATAATAGGTGTGAAAAATTTTCTGGTTTTAGTCATTATTACTGTGAGGATAAGAGCAATGATAGTCCCTCCTACAAAACTATGAAAAAAACCATGAAGAGGAAACTTTAAATTAAAAAAGAAAATAAGAAGAGGTTCAATGTCCACGATTACGCTTGCTATTAAAAAAGTAGGAAAATCAATAAGGCTAAGAAGTAATAACCCAAACAATAAACTAGGCCCAAGATGGTACGGTGTGAAAGGCATATATTTAATTAAACGTTATAAATTGTTGAACTTTCTCAAATTTTAATTTCTTATAAATTTTATCTAGACTGTCAAAATTAGTATATAAAGAAATTCCTTCAATTCGTGGGACAAAAAGGAATACAGTCGAAACATTTTTCAATAATGTAATATTCCATTAACTAATGGGGAAAAAAACGGGGAACTGGGTAAGTATTTGAAAAAGATTTAAATATGAATATTATTATGTGTATTCTTACAGTATTTTAATATCAAAATTAGTTATTCACCTAATTCTTAGGAAAAGTGTTTTGAGTGGTTGTGTAATAATAATATTACGCGTTTAAGGAGAGGAAGTATTAATATTATAGGAGATTAAATAGGATTAATATGTATGATGCGATTTTTAAAGTGGTTATTTTCGGAGATGCGGGGTGTGGTAAAACCACATTAAGAAAGAGATTTATGACTAACATATTTGTTTCAAATACACAACACACTATAGGAGTCGATTTTGAAACAAAGCTTTTAGAAGTAGATGGAAAAGTAGTAAAGTTATTAATTTGGGATTTTGCTGGTGAGGAAAGATTTCGATTCATTTTTCCTCAATATATTTATGGGGCTATGGGCGGCATTTTGATGTATGATATCACAAATTACTCTTCCTTTTCCCATATTGCTGATTGGTTATCCGTGATAAATGGAACGAGAGAAAGATTCCCAATTATTTTGATTGGTGCAAAATCAGATTTAGATGATTTTAGAGAAATTTCTTATAGAGAGGGATATAGAACTGCCAAATTAATGCAATTGAAAAAATTTACTGAATGTTCGAGTAAAACTGGTGAAAATGTTAAAGAATCATTCGAAAAATTGACTGAAATCATGTTAAATAGAATGAGTCTCAAGCAACCTAATAATGAAAGTACTAGATTACTTGAGGAATTAGAAAAAAGATTTGCCTAATTCTAGAAGAAACCTTCATACAATAATATAATTCTTTCAAAGATAAAGTTTAAATGAGTCTTAATTATTATTTTATGATAATTTTAGAACCAAAAATAAGGGCAAGAATTAATTAAAATTCAAAATGAAAACTAAAAATAAATTCATAATTATCAGTTTTATTTGTAGAAGAAGAGGAAACACTACCTCTTATTCCAGGATATAATTTAGTCGCATTGTTTGGAATTATTTTAATAATCAATAATGTAGTAATTAAATCAGTAAAGAAGAAAAATAAGGATAAGTTTTCCTAGACTTTACCTCCAGTTATAATCTTCCCTACCATTTTTAGTGTACCAAGGAAACCTCTCTTTTTCATCATAAGTTTTACATACATCCTTCCAGACGTCTTAGGTGGTGTGATTTTCTTTCCCTTCTTATAGAGTTTCATAGCTTTCATTCCGCAGGTAGTAACACAATTACCACATCCAATACACCTATCTAAATTTACTATAGCATGATTGTTCTCAAGAGTAACAGCATCCATCTGGCATCGTTTCACACAAGTTTCACATCCATTACAAAGTTCTGAATTCGATTGGGCATAAAAATTTGAAGAGTAATATTCTGAGGGTTTTGGAAATTGTTTTGCCATTGTCAGAACTCCGCAGCAGCAACCACAGCAGACACACATAAAAGAAGGATTTTGACAATTTTCAGGTTGGAGAACAAAACCTTCTTTTTGATATTTCTTTAAAATTTCAAATATTTCTTCTTTAGAGACTTCTACTCCTAATCCATCATTTATCCTCCTTTCAGCTGCATCATTGAACATGACACAACACCTTCTTGTGTTTGAGAGTTTGCATGGTTCTTCAAGTACATCACGCTCTTCTCGACAGACACAATTTAGTATTGCGATCCGATCAACTTTATTCATAATTATCTCTCGAATATTGTCATATGTGCTTACAGTGTAGTCCAGAGAGAGACTTTTTTCTACAGGAATCGTACGCATCTGGCTTGGTGTATTTTTCTTGTGAAATTCTTCATAAAAAACATCAAGGGAATAATCTTTAGCGAGTTCAGCAAATTCTTTTGTGAGTTTCCCTAATTGATATTCAAAGATACCAATAGCCCACTGAGCTAATCTATAACGTCGCCTATTATGCTTCTTATCAAATACCGAGCCGCCTCCTTGGATTGCCCCTTTATCATTTAGATTATTTAATAGCTCCTCTAGCTTTTCCTTGGATATTGCTATACCATTTTTTTTAACTCGTTTATATATCTTATCTAAAGGTTCAGGTAGGGCACTCAAATGGATAGCAATCTCAGCTTCTTCAGGTGTGAAAAGAAGTTTTAATATTTGAAGTTCTAGTCCAGATTCGTGTGCTGGGAAACCTATAGGCATACGATCGTCGATTTCTTTATGGAGTTTTTTATAAATTTCATCCCCGCTTTGCATATTATTTTCCTTATTTAATATCTCACTATGATTATAATAATTACGGAAAATGATCGATACTAAATAAAATACTTCATTTTTTAGAGTACATTTCTCTTTTCTAGTAATTTTAAAATTTTTTATTTCAGTAATCATATATTAGAGGAAATATTATACATATTAAATTAAAAATGACAATTAGGGAATTAGTGATATATAATTTCTAAGCTAGTTATGCATGTCTTATTAAAAGGTGAAGAAGAAAACTATTGTGCTAAATGCTGTAAAACAATGAATATAATTGAGCGAATTTTTGCATCAATACCAGAATTCAAGGAAAAAATTGAAGTGAGTTATGAGGATATATATTCGCCTGACAGTATAAAAAAATATGGAGATTTAGTCCCTCCAGTGATAATAATCAATGAACACGTTCTAACCGAAGGTCATGTTCCAATTATGAAAAAACTAGCAAAAGATTTGTTTACTTTAATTGAACCAGCTAAAAATTAATAATTTCTGAGAAAAAAGTCATTTCTTAAAATCTCGATAAAATTCAGATCTTCGTAAGATATACCACTTCGCAATAGGTCTAATTAGGGAAAATAGATGTCGCTTCACTCCAACCCATTTCTTTACTTCACTATAGAAACTTTGAAGAGTGCGATGTTGATATTTTAATAAATTTTGAAGATCTTGCGTTTCTTGTGGGTCAAAAATTCCGCCATAATGTCCTATCTTAGCAAAAGCGGTTTCAGGTAAAAAATCTCTGCCAAAACCCATCATTTCATAATAATCACTAAGATTCTCTTTATAGAGTATCTGGCAATCCTTCCCCCCGCCTAAATTGAAGATTTTTCCCCAGATCCTATCAGATTCTATTGAGTTAACAATAGCTTGAGCCACTTCTTTTACGTGAATTATTTCTAAAGAAGTGTCTAGAGGTATATGAAACATAATTGGTCGAAATTTCAGCATATCTACTGAAGCTACATATGAAATTCTAAAAATGCAATATTCTATTCCAGAGTTTATGATTAATTTTTCTGCTTCTATTTTAGTATAGGCATAAACATCTGTTGGATTTGGATCAACTAGATCTGAGTTCCTAATGAATAGATTTTCTGATTTTTCATTATAGACAGCAGCAGAGGAGGTAAAAATAACCTTTGGATTATTTTGTTGTTCTTTTATAGCATTTACAATATTTTTTGTACCTCCAATATTAGTAAGTTTAGTTAACTCAGGATCATACAGGGCAACATCAGGTAAGACACCAGCAGCATGAATAACAATATCTTGATTGGAAACTGATTTTTTAACATCTTCAAAATTTTGAATGTTCCCCCAAATTATATCAAGAGAATCCCTATAGGACTTAAAGTATTTTTTATTCTTACGAGATGGTCTTAATAATAAGCGAAGTTCGTAATTTTCACTTTGAGATATAAATTCTCTTAATATTTCTTTACCTATTACACCAGAAGCCCCAGTTAATAGTATATTCTTTTTTTTCATATTCTATTTATATAAGATTCATAAATAAAGGAAATTATTGAGTTGTGTGAATTAAGATTATTAAATTTATCCGATTTGTATGCATCTCATTGAAACAGAGCCATGTTGAAATCCTTCATGAACAAATTTTATAGGATCATCTTTTTCTTGTAATGCAATTGTATAAATTAGTGGGAGATAATGATCCCAAGTAGGAATGCCCTTTTTGGCTACATCGCCCATGTTTTCAAAATTTATTAAATTCTGATGGTTATAATCGAGTATATTTTGCTTAACTTTATCATCAAGTTGTTTTGCCCATTCCATTATTGGTGCATTAACATTATAGTCAATAATTCCTAAATTGTGAACAATATTTCCACTTCCAATGATTAGAACTCCCTGTTCGCGGAGAAATGCTAGATTTTTTGCTAATTTATAATGATAATCTATTGATTTTAAGTCCCATCTATTAAAACCATAATCTAGACTAAATTCTAAGACAGGAATATTAGCAATTGGGTAAATATGTTTAAGAATTGCCCAAGAGGCATGATCATAACCCCATTCATGATCACAAATAACATTGTAGGATTCAAGTCTATTACTTATCATAATGGCTAATTCTGGTAAACCAAAACAAGGATAATCAATTTCATAAAGATGTTTAGGAAATCCATAAAAATCATAGATTATATTAGGCTTCATAGAGCATAATACTTTAGATCCATTGGTTAACCAGTGAGCAGAGACTACTAAAATAGCTTTTGGCTTTGGTAAATCCTTACCCAACTTTTTCAAATCTTGAGTAAATTTATTTTCAGAAATAACATTCATTGGTGATCCATGCCCTATAAAGAGCACAGGCATTTTCGGTCCTTTATTATCACTTAAATACATATTTAAATGAATGTAATCAAAATATTTTATTGTTCTCCTTATAAAATATAGTTAAATTAGTGAAATTATTACTTATTTTGAAGATTTTCAACAACTTTTTTATATTTTTCATGGATTAAAGTTTTATCAAAATCCCAGAATTCTTGTAGCATTTTGTCTTGTTCATCTTTAGTGAAGTACTTCATAACTGGGATGAAAAAATGCTTATCTTCTTTTTCGATATGCTTTGGGTAAAATTGGGTTAATTCAATCATTAAATTAACAATTTCATCTAAAATTTTGATATTACCTTTTATATATTGATTTTTAGCATCAACCAACTTACCAACAATTTTTCTTGCCCAAATATGTTCTTCTATAAGTTCATCCATTATTTTATTATGATTAGGAGAAAGCACTTTTTTCTCAAGATCTCTAAAAAGAATATCTTCTTCTTTACCATGATGAGTTTTATCGGCGTACATTCTGATAAAATCAACAGCAATATCAATGAATAAAGGATTTGCTTTATTATGTTTTTTCATTTTCTCAATTTCCTTCTTCATGAGTTCAATCATCTTCTCAATAAGTCTATGTTCTATCATTAACGGTCCAATTGGCATCATTTATTTTTTTACCTCTTTAATAATTATCTTAAATTTATCAAAACAAATAATAGTAGTAATTTTATAAAAGTGAGCTTGAACATGTTCTATGTTTTAATTTAAAATTTCAAATTAATTACTTTAGCTATTCATGTGGTAAAACAATCACTAAAGTCATGATAAGGATAATTCCACATAAAAATACTAAAGCTTGAATGATAGACTTCTTTAAGTCCTTTTCTTTTATCAATTCAGGCATAAGCTCCGTACTTGCTATATATAAAAATCCACCACCAGAAAAGGCTAGAAAAAATAAACTAAACACTCCTATTTGTGCTGACAAGAAATAAGCAAATAGCCCACCGAGCAATGCTACAAGAGCACTTCCAAAGTTAAATAAAAGAGCTTTCTTTTTAGAAAAACCGCCATATAGAAGGATTCCGAAATCACCAATTTCTTGTGGTAACTCATGGAATATAACAGCAAGTGTAATAATTATGCCATTTCCTAATCCACTTAAGAATGCAACCATTATTATTATTCCATCCAAAAAATTATGCAATCCATCGCCAATTAAGTTAAGAAGCGCAAAATTCTTTATCTTTTTACCTCTTACTACAACTTTATCCATACCTTCGGTAAGAGTATCATAGCAGACTAATTGATCTTCTTTTTCATGAGCATGTCCATGAAACCAATAAATAAAACGTTCTAATATGAAAAACACTACAAATCCAATAATAATAATTCCGAAAAGGATACTGGGAATTATATTTGCTCCTCCTGCGTTTAATTCCTCAAGATGATGAAGAGATTCTGGAATTAAATCAAATAAAGCCGTTGCTAGAATTGTACCAGTAGCAAAGGCTACAAGAATGAATAATATCTTATCTAAAGTGTTTTCTCTAAGTGAGATCATAAAGACACCCACTAAACTCAAAAGACTGATGATTAATAACATCAAAAAACCTAATAATGCTAACAAATTTATCAAAACTCATTTTCTTCTTTTAATGCTATATCATAGATTTATTATGAATAAAAATATTGCTAGAAAAATTGAAAATATCTAACTAAATTTTATTAAGATCTACTTATATTAAGAGGATAGAGGATATTTTAATTTTTGAAGAGTGATTTTATCAAAATGTATTGTCATAATTGTGGGAGTGAAATCGATCAGAATGCCAGATTATGTCCCTATTGTGGGCAAATAATTAATGGTTCTGATGATATAAGGCAAAAAGAAATAAAAATCCAAGAATTAGAACAAAAGATATTAAAATTAGAGCAAAGTGTTAGAGAAGAGTCAAAAACAAGAGTTAAAAAAGCGGGAATATTTCCATTTCAGCCATGGATATTAATTTTTCCTATTATATTTGTGATATTATTTTTCGTACTTTTCATGATATTAGTAAGTATTATATAGATATGCTCAAATCTCTATTATTATTCAGCATAATTATGAAGAAAATTGACTTAATAATAATCGGATATGCTGCTACACTTATTTTAGACTTTATCTTTCTTATAGTAGTGCAGAGGTTTGATATATTATTAATTTCGGGTTTATTAGCTCTAATCCCACTAATTATAACACTAATTCGAAGAAGCAGGGATTGATATGGTGGGGATTATTTATTATTGTATTAGTCTTGTAATTAATTTTTATATTTTAATCGCAGTATACTACTTTTGTATTAAGACCTATGGAATAAGAGCAACTATTGTTACAAATTTATGTCTATCATCGATGGTTTTAGCACTTATTTTCACAGGTACTTATTCTGTAGCAGATTTGGAATCGGATTTACCATTTATTATAGATCCATTCTTGATTACCGACCCTATTACTATTTTTACAGTATTTATCGTTGTATTTGAGCTAGCTCGGTTTTCTTTAAAAAAAGCAAAAGGAACTGATTTATCTATGAAAGACATAATTATTATTTCTGTTGTAGTGACTTTATATGGAATATTCTTCCAACTCCTTATGGATCCAACAGCAGCAGCTTTGGGAATTTATTATTATCGGAATCCACCCCCATTAAACATTTTCGGATTTCCAATATGGTTTATAACCTCATTTGCCATTTATGGTTTGTATGCATTTATTTTTCTATTAATTGAGCGTTATTATTCCCAAAAAAGTAATAGAACAAGTAAAATATAAACTCAGCTACTTAATTTCCTTATTTAATATTAAAGATAGGTTATTATACTCAGAAGAATTTTAATTTAGCAGAGATTTTTCAAATAAAAAGATAACTGTTAAAATAAAGTAAAGACCTTAATTAAAATGATTTGTCCAAATTGCGGTGGTAAATTAAGGGATACTGATCAGAAGTATTGTGAAAATTGTGGTATTGAATTAATTAAGATCAATAATACAAGTAAAGAAGAAGTGAAATCAGAGCCTCGATTAACTCGTTCTAAAAGAAGATGTTGTTAATGAAATATCATTTTCCCTTTAATCATACTAAAAGTTAGAAACAGTTAATCCATAGTTAATTCTAAATCATCGAATGCTATTATTGTTTCTGGAAATATTTTTTTAGCTTTTTGTTCTGCTATTTTCCTATCATGCATATTTTTATAATAACTTGCATCAAAATGAGTTAAAACCAACTTTTTTACTTTAGATTTCACTGCCACTTCAGCTGCTTCTTCAGGCTTTAGATGTGGCCACCCCCAATCTTCTTGACCAGGCTTATATGAGCATTCTGTAATAAATATGTCAGCGTCTTTAGCTAGTTCAAATAAATTAGGGGATAAGCCAGTATCAGTGCAATATGTAATGATTTTATTTTCTAGTTCTAACCTATATCCTAAACATGGATCTGCATGAACAAGATATTTACAAGTAATAGGGAATCCAATGTTATGCTTTCCTTCATTTAATTCATGAATTTGCACCTTTAAAGGAATTTCATTGAATGGAGATGAATAAGGATGCTTAATAATCTGATTTACCTGTTTCTTTGTTCCGTTATAACCATAAATCTTAAATTCTTGATTAAAACGGAATTTAGCAAAAATATGAAGCCCTATTATATGATCTAGGTGAACATGGCTAAGTAAGAGTATAATTGGTTTTTCATCAACAATATATTGATCAATTTTATAAATTCCATCACCCGCATCTAAGATGATATAAAAATTTTCAGAGCAAATAAGAATAGAAGTAGTATTTCCTAAATTTGTAGCATACCAGCCATTAGTACCAAGAAATATGATCTTCATGATTTTACTCAATATGAGTTTATACTAATAATCCAATTTAATTATACTTAAAAATTCCTACAGTTTTATCTTTTAACCCAATGAATTATAATAGTTGAATTCAAGGAAAAATTTTTCAAGAATTTATAATTCATACAATTTTTCTTTAAATTGTATTATTTATGAAATTCTTTTTTATCAGAATTTAATTTTTTTTAATCCCTAGATTTTAATTTTACAAATGGGTTAGAAATCTGAAATTGAAAGTAAAAAAAAGTTATGATGGGGATTATAAAATTACAAAATATGTTATTATTGGTGGAGGACCTGCCGGAGCTACAGCAGCATTAGAAATAAGGAAACATGATATAGAAGGAGAAATTACTCTGATATCTGACGAAGATTATCAGTTCTATAAAAGGAGTAAAATAATAAACCTAATATCGGCAAGTTGTTCTGAGGATGATCTTTTTTTGAAAGGGAGAAAAGTTTATGATGAAAATAATATAAGATTTATAAATGATCGTGTTGAAAAAGTTAATCCCGAAAAAAATCAAATATTATTAAAAAGTGGCCAAATTATTCATTACGATTATCTTTTAATAGCCTCTGGAGGAAGTCCAATTTTATTACCTTGGAAAGGAGTCAAACTTGAAGGGATATATCCTTTATATCGCCTTGATGATGCTAAAAAAGTTGCGGAAAAAGCATGTAATGCAAAGCGAGTCGTTATTATAGGAGGAGGAGCGATTGCTATGAAAGCTATCCAGAATTTTAAAAAAATTGGATTAGATGTTTCTATTATTGAAAAATCTTCACATTTGTGGCCCATTGGTTTTGACAGAAAAGTGGCGAGAATTATTGAAAAAAAGATTATAGAAAATGGAATTCACATTTATTTGAATGACGAAGTTGTAGCATTTCAAGGTGAAAACGGAAAATTATCTTCTATAATTTTAAAAAGTGGAAGAGAAATTCACGCCGATTTAGTCGTTATTACTATTGGTATGATACCAAATATTGATTTTCTTAATGGTAGTAGTGTTAAAGTAGAAAAAGGAGTATTTGTAGATTCCTATATGCAAACTAATATCCAAAATATCTATGCTGCAGGTGATGTTGCTCAAATCTATGATCCTCTTTATAATATTCCAATTTTACATCCTACATGGGGAAATGCTAAGAGACAGGGCAAAATCGCAGCAAGAAATATGGTCGGAGATAATGTAAAATATGACGGTACAATTCCAATTCAAACAATCAAGATTTTCGGATTTACTGCCATTGCAGTCGGTATTACCCACTCTAAAAAAAATTTTGATGAAATATCTTGGATTTCATTTGAAAAAGATTTATGTAGGAAATTTATTTTAGAAAATGATCATTTATTAGGAGCATTAATTTTGGGTAAGCAAATTAATAAGAAATCTATAAAGCCTAT
>JBHLNL010000227.1:0-3551 GCA_048941605.1 Promethearchaeota archaeon
GGATTGCTAGTATTGAAAGATGCAGACAAGCAATCTGTATGCCAATTGTATGCTTTGACAGTACAAAACAGTCAGACGTCGAAAAGGTTCAAGAATTAAATAGAGACACTACTGAATATGCGTTAAAGCAAGGATGGTTGAACTATAGACCCGATCCGTATATCCACATCCAAGCTTATTATCAAGCAGGAATGTACTGGAAGTATTTAAGGGCTTTTAAGAAACTTGTAGACCCTAACTTTATTATGCACCCAGGGAGATTAGCATTGCCCTGAGGGAAAATTTGATAAGGAGGTAAAAGAAAAATGTCAAAAACAGGAATGGAAAGGCTCGAAGAGCTAAAGAAAGATGTATTTAAATGTATTCACTGTAAAGCTTGCAGGTTTGCTTATTCTGGTGAACCCGATAGAGAAGGAATAGGAGAATTTACAGGAAAACAGGGTACAGTACTTTATGAAGGTATGGTTGATGCATGCCCAGCGGGTATAGAACATGGTTGGGAAGCCTTCTGGAATGCTGGTAAGATTTGGATTGCTCGTTCTATTTTAACTGGAGATTTGGAGTTTTCAGAAGAAGTTAGGGATGTTATTATGCCTTGTATTACATGCGGTCAATGTTCAGCTCAATGCGAGAATAAAGTTCGCACAGTTGACATTATTGAGGCATTGAGGGCCGCCTGTAAGGAAGCGGGAATTCCAATGATCGAGAGACATCAATTAGTTGAGCGTTTAACAAAAGAATTAAATAATCCATATGGTGGAAAAGCAGAAGAACGATTTAAGTGGGCAAAGGATGCTGGTTTAGAGAAATATATTAATAATAAGGATGCTAAAATTGGTTATTTTGTGGGCTGTACTGCAAGTTATCGACAAATTGAGATTGCTACCGCAACTTGTAAGATTTTTGAACAATTGGGAATCAATTTCACTTTAGTTGAAGATGAAGTCTGTTGCGGAAGTCCTTTCTTTAGAGTAGGTGCTGTAGATACGGCTCAAGAATTAATGAATAAAAATATTGACGCATTTAAAAACTTAGATCTAATATTCTTCAGTTGTGCGGGATGCTATAAAACATTCTCAAATGATTATCCTAAATGGTCAGCTGAAGGTAAAATTCCTTTTAAAACTATGCATGCTTTTGAATTAGTTTCTCGGTTAATCACAGCCGAAAAAATTAAATTTAAACCCAACAAGGAATTAAAAGGTAAAGTTGTCACTTACCATGATCCATGCCATCTTGGAAGGCATATGGCTTTAGAAATTGAGCAAAAAATAATAGAAGAATCAGAAAATCTTATGATGGATAGCCGTAAGATTAGGCAAGCGATAGAGGAGTGGTATGAAGTTCCTAGAATTGTATTAAGACAATTGGAAAAAGATGTTGGAATAAAATTTAAAGAAATGTATCGAATTAAACTAGACAGTTTCTGCTGCGGAGCAGGCGGTGGAGTTAGAGCAGGTTATGCAGATTTTTCATTAAGGACATCAAGTCTACGATTAGATGAAGCTAATGCAATTGGTGCAGATATTGTCACAACCGAATGCCCCTTTTGTTATAGGAATCTTTTTGATGCAAATGAGCAATACAATCATGGTGTAGTGGTTTATGGATTGATTCAAATGATTGACGAGTTTAAACTTTTGAACATTATAGAAAAACCTACTTTCGAAGAAATTTTAAGGATGAAAGATTAGACATCAATACTTTCTAATTTTTTTTTATTTCTTTTCTTATATTGTTATTCAAGACTTTTTTTTCTAAATAAATCAAATTTTATTAAAGGTTAGAAGTAAGATATATATTAGAGAGACGTGTTATTCTACTTTATAGATATAAATTACTTAAAAACTTCTTTATAAATATAATAAAATTAACGTTAAGTGAAATCACATGGATTTAAGATCAAATTTAAGAAAATATGTTCCTCTAATCGGATTTGTTTTACTTATGGGGCTCGTTATAACGGGGTGGATATTATACCTTCCGACTATTCCAGAAAGAGTACCAAGAACAGCGCAAAAAAAAGCAATTATTTTATGTAGTGCAAATGATTTTTACGGTACTGAAACCGAAGATGAATTTAATGATGGAAATGATGCGACCTTTGTAGATGATCAGGGTAATTGGACCTATTCTGGAACACCAAATAGTATAGGAGATTATTCCTTATTTGGTAATGAAACAACAGGTTCTATAATTATTGAACCAACTGATTTCAATCCTATAAGTGGGGAATTCACTCTTGATTATTCAGAATTCTATGGATTGCATGAATATGCTCTTTATAACTTAACAGCGAATTTATTCTTACAAAGTGCTGTTTCTGTTGATGGTAAAGGTGCTCAAATAGCTCTGCGTTGGTTAAATTCGACTGGTGGCATTGTAAGAACAGATAAATCTAATAGTATTAATACTACAATTGGTAAATGGGTAAGTCTTAACATTGTAAGCGTATGTAACAATGAAACAGGTAATGAAATTACAGATCTAGAAATATCTTTTTCATTTGAGGGTACATTTGCTGGAGGTCCTTCGGATCATGTATATCTTGATGATTTAATGCTCGAACGATTAATACAAGTCAATCTAACTAATCCAACTGATCCACCTCCAGATGGAAAAATAAATTCAGATGGATTTCCTGCTCAGGCGCTTCAAGTTTATTGGATTTTGAAAGATAACGGATATACAGATGACAATATTTTCTTAATGCTCTACCATACTGGAGATGATATAATCGATATCTACGCGAATGATATTTACACTAATGATCTAAATAGATCGGGAGTACTTGCTGATGTTGATGTTGAAAATGATGAAGTAAACGCAAGTAGGTTTAAACAAGAATTGGATGTATCTAATCCAGATTCATTTGCTTCAACCATTCGCTCCATAGATCAATTACTAATTTTTATGACTGATCATGGGTCAAACGCAATTCTTCCAGATAAAAATGCTACATTCCACTTCGAGGCAGATAATAGTCACATTAATGAAACAGAGTTTTATGATTTAGTAAAGGAAATAAATTGCGAGAGAATGTTGATTTGTGTGGATTGTTGTTTTAGTGGGAATTTCTTAAATGAAAATAAAAACATTGGGCAAAGCTGGTATGATTTGCCTAATTGTATATTCATCAGTTCAGCATCAAATGTGTTATCATGGTATTGGATTAACAATAAGAATCTAGATGGATTTGCGGGTTCATGGTTTTTTCATCCTTTTTGGGAAGAATTAAATAAAAATCAAACCATATTGTCAGCATATAATTTTGCGTTAGGATTTATTCCTAGTACTAATTTTCCGAAACCTGTTACAATTATTCAGAATCCTTTAATGAAAGATAATTTAGGAATAAGTATGAATTGGAGTTTTAATGGTGACCCTCAATTATAAATCTTTTTTTTTAATACTTGTTTTTTAATATTGAAATAAACCAATTAATTATGTTGAGTTTTCGAAATATTTACTATTTTCTTCACTTAAATTTATATTAAAATTAGAATTTATTCTAATTTAATACTAAACAAATAAAAAACCATTATGAAAGA
>JBHLNL010000072.1:0-8774 GCA_048941605.1 Promethearchaeota archaeon
TAATCCATAAAACTTCCTTAATTTAATTAACAAAATATTTGAACAAATTTATATTTAAACATGCTATATAGTGATAATTATCAATTTATAGAGGAATTTATACTTTAAATTTTTCAATTTAATACTCTTCCTGTAAATTTACAATATTGATAAAATCTTGACGCCCTTGAACCATTCGAGTAATGTTTTCAATTACTTCATTCCATCTTAAAAGATCATTAAATGGAGAATAACCTCTATGAGGGGAAAGTACTATGTTGTCCAAATTATGGAAAGGGAAAGTGAAAGGATATATTTTTCCTTCTTCATTGCTTTCTGGATTGTAATTATACCAAACATCAATTGCGGCACCCTGTATAATCCTTTTTTGTAATGCGTTAAATAAACTTTCTTCATCAATTATTTCACCTCTACTTACATTTACAACCAACCCCTTAGGGCCTAATAATTTCAATTCTTTTTTTCCAATCATATTTCTCGTTAATGAAGTTACAGGAACAGCGATTATAAGTATATCAACATTTTTAAGAAATTTATGAAACTCAGAGTATTCATACCTTTTTACTCTATTGGATAATGGGGATTCTTGTTTTTCCCAATGCTTCCTTAAAATCGAAAATTCAATATCAAAACCACTTAAGAATCGGTGAACTTTTTGGTTTATGGCACCATAACCAAGTAATCCAACTTTTTTAAATCTTAATGGAATTGAAGCGGTATCCTCGTCTCCAGTTCGCCATTTACCTTGGCGCATCCACTCATGATGCGGTATAATTTTATTCATGAGAGTTAGTAAAAGCGCTACAGTGTGTTGTGCTACAAAATACGAATTTCCATGACCATTAATCAGAAGCACTTTCTGATCTTTATTTATTTCTCTAAATAATTCTAAGAGGTGGTGAACTCCAGCACCAGGATTGATGAACAACTTTAATTTCGTGGCATTTATTAAAATTTCTTTTGATGGACGCCACCCGATCAAAATATCTGCTGATTGAACAAGCTTTATTAAAGCTTTTACAGAAGTATCTTCTGGAAATATAACCTCAACATTTTCTAATAATTTTAACTTTTTATTTAAATATTCTCTCACATGTCTAGGTAATGTAGAAGTAAAACATACCGTGACATTCTTTTTTGATTCGCTCATAATTCTATGATCTAGGTGAATTAGTAAATTAATACACAAAAAAGACTTATACTTTATTTTCTATATATTATGCTTACTTCAAATAAATTTTTATATACATTCCGTTGCTATAATTATAAATATCTTTTATTCAAAATTATTTACAAAAAAAGGGAAGGAAATTGTCAGATACTGTTTTAAAAAAGCTATTTCAAGTGTTTGTAAACAAATTGGAATTTGATGTTACTGAATACTTAGTATCAAGTGAAGAACACGATCTTTCTAATTTTCAGAAAGAACAGATTGAGAAAGCAACTTCAATTATGAAAGAGAATATTATAGGTGAAATCAAATCATTCGGAGGAAATTTAAAAGGAAATGAGGAAAAATTTAAGGAACTTGAGAAAAAAGCAAATGAGGAGTTAGAAAATGAAGAATTTGATGACATTAAGAAAGAATTAAAGATTTATATCAAAAAGTTAAAAGAGTTAATCGAAAAAACATGCGTAGCTATAATTCCTGTAAAAGAGATGCCTTGGGTTGATATCTTGTTTCGTACTATTCCTCGTATAATATTTGAAAAGAAAGTAGAGCTTTTAGACAATGCGATAGCATATTATGGAGAAATTAAATGTGTGATTTCAAGGCCAATAATATTTGGAAAAATGCAAAATGAGAAACCCTTATTTGCTCCAATTATGGGAAATATTGATTTAGGTGGTTATAAACTCGATGATTCAATAAAAGGTCCTTTATCTCAAATATATCCTTATATCAGTGCTATAATTAACTCTTTAGACTCCACAATGACAAAAAATCATCTTGCTAAATATCATGAAGGTTATCAACGACATGGTGATCCAATTTGTGACTTTTTAATGAAAGATAATGAGTTAATAAATGCAATGGAAAGAGTTACTTCAGGGATTGATTCAAGTCGCCTTAGTTCGGATATAGCTGTCAATAGTATTGCGGTACCTCAAAATGCTGAAAAAACTACACTAATATTAGTTAGTGACGAAGGGAAAGATCCTAATAAATATTCAAGGTGTTTTGAAAGTGTTTTAAGATTTTCTGCTGAATGCTGTAATGTTCCATCCCAACAATTTCAAGCTCCTACTCAAGAAGCAATTCAACCAACAGGTGCAATCAGAACTTCGGGAGGTCAAGAGCTTAAAACTTGGACTGCTGAAGAATTAGCTGAAGAAGCACAAAAACGGATGACCGCTCAATCAGATATTCAAGCTTGGACTGAAGAAGATTTAAGTAAATTTGCTGCTGAGAGAGGAACTGGCTTGCCTGAAGGTATGGAAGTTTGGACAGAAGAAGAATTACAAGAATTAGCTCGTAAGAGGCAAGGTGGTCTAGACATCCCAGAATGGAAAGAGGATGAAACTTTGAAAGAGTGTGTCAAATGTGGCTACAGTTTAAGAGCTGGATGGAGTCGATGTCCTGTTTGTGAGACTCCAGTAGGTACTAAACCTGAATCAGAACCTCTTGAAGAACCAGTTCCAGAAAAATCTGAAGAGCTAATTCCAGAAAAATCTGAAGAGCTAGTTCCAGAAAAATCTGAAGAGCTAATTCCAGAAAAATCTGAAGAGCTAGTTCCAGAAAAATCTGAAGAGTTAGTTTTAGAAAAACTCGAAGAGTCTAAAGATCAACCTATTGAAGAGAAAGAAGAAGAAAATAAAGAAGAGCAAGAGGATCAATAATAAATAACTTAATTTTTATAGATTCAGATTTAACTTCCTTCAAAACTTACAAAAAAGTGCTCCTCCTTTATAGTTTAAACCGAAAACTTTAAAAGGAAATTAAATAGGCAAGATTCCAAACTTTTTTTAAGTTAATTTTATTTTCAAACTTATAAGAATTAAGATTTTTGGATTTATAGTTGTTACATAACATATTTCTATTTAAGGGAAAAAAAATTCGAGATTTAGAAGATCTTAATATTTATAGTTATCCTAATGAAGTTATTAGTATTAATGATAAAATTCTTGTTAATAAGATCATAAAAGAACATGATAGAGAAAATATAATTCAAAGTACTAGTCCAAATCATTATATAATTGATGAGCCTATTCCTCAATTTATCAACGATTTAAATATATATACCGCCTGTATAAATGGAAAGATTATCATTGGATTAATTTTTGATAATGATGATAACCCTTATGACTATAAGGAAATATTTAAAGAATTAATGAATGAAGTGCTAAATAATGGGAATGCATACTCCTTCGATGATGAAATGGAAATTGATAATTTGTTAATTTCAATGTTTATTGACATTCGAAGGTTTGGAGATGAGGTAATTGAAAATTATTCAGAGATCGATTATTATTATGAAAAAGAGACTTTTTTCAAGGCTTTTCTTTTTGGAATTGATGAAGTAGGGAAAAGCAGTCTAGTAAGACGATTAAAAACTGGGGAATTTAACGAAAATTATTTTACACCAACTCGCAAATTTAACATTGAATATCTGCCAATAGAAAAAGAAGGTTTATTAGCTGTATGGGATATGCCGGGACAAAGGACTTTCAGGTCAAAATGGCTTATTGGACTTCAAGAATCTAATATTATTATTTATATGATTGATGTTGCAAACCAAAGAAGGTTTGAGGAATCTAAAAATGAATTCTGGAATGTAATAAATAATGATCAATTGAATGAAGTCCCATTACTAATATTAGGCAATAAAATTGATTTAATTAAATCCTCTAAAAATGGTTATGAGACACAAATTCAAAATTTAAAGCAAGAACTAATAAAATTTTATGATTTTGAAAATATATCAAATAGAAAATGGATTTTTTTATTCACCTCAGTAAAAACTAATTATAATATTGATAATGTAATTCCAGCAATTTTTGATTTGATATCTCCTTAAATTAATATGTTATCAATATTAAACTTCTTAAAATCACTCAATCTTGATAAATTTCTGAGTGTTCTAGCATTAAACATTAAATTTAAATATCTCGCCATTTAAATTTCTATTATATGAAATAAAATCTTATTATTTCTCTTAATATAATAAATTAGGGATAAATAATGTCAAAAAGACTCAAAAAAGACCTACAGGTTATGATTGACGAGAAATTAGGACAATTATTTTTCGGGGACAAAAAGAAAGATTTGCGCTTGTTGATGCTAAGGCCAATTGATTTGATGGAATTCTCAGAATTTGCTGGCACTAATGCAGATGACATTTTAGTTTGGGTTGGGAAAACCCTTGGAAGGGCGTATATGGATAAATTTTTTCATAATAAGGATTGGAGTTCCGAAACTATGGCAACAAAAAAAGAAGTAATCCTCGGTAATCTAGAAGCTTTAGAACTCTGGGGATTTGGTGAATTAACAGGGAATTTCAGAAGAGATTATATTTTAATTAAAGTGGCAGATTCTCTAGCATCAGAAGAAAAAGATAATATAATGGCTAAAAACTTATGCTTACTTTATCTAGGAATTTTTAATGCGATTTTTGAGACCCTAAAAATCGATGTAGATGGTGAAGAAACTGAGTGCGTATTATTAGGAGACAAACATTGTGTTTTTAAATTTGGGTTCATTGGAGAGAAACTGGAGGATAATCTAGTGGACGCAGAAGAAACTGTCTCTGAGTTTCTCTCTACACTATAATCTTAATTGTGAATCTTTCCCAATTTGGAATTTCTATTTTGATTAAATTTTTTAGAATGTGTGAAGTTTCACACTCATAAATTATTAGTATTCCTCAATATTGAGCTTTTGAATATAATAAACAACTTTTAAATTACCATACCCTTAATCTCCATAGAATACCTTTAATAAAATCAAAGATAAGAATAATTATCATAATTTAATTAAAGAAAAAATTACAAAAAAATGATTTAAAAATGGAAAAAAGAGGCGCAAAAGTTAAAATCGATGAATATAAGGGACCACTTGGTACAATAAAAGGATTTGAATTAACCACAGGTAAAATATCTTATGGAGATGAGACTGAATGGGAACCAATGGGACCTCATCCAATGCCACACATTCCTACACTACGTGATTGGTTCTTTAAATTAATGGAACGATATAAACCGACATATATGCCGATCTGTGATATGTGTTGCTTATGTACATATGGTAAATGCAACCTCTCAAAAGGCAGGACAGGAGCGTGTGGTATCAATATGGAAACACAAAATGCTCGTATTGTAGAAATTGCATGTTGTATTGGTGCTGCTTGTCATTCAGCTCATGGAGATCATTTACTTCATTGGCTGAAAGAGAAATATGGAAATGTTCCACTTAATTTTGGCAATAATATTGCAGTTGAGATGCCCCTCACTCGTTTAATTGTAGGAATGAAACCAGAGAACTTAGAAGATTTAGAGACTGCAATGGAATGGGTACATTATAATATAACTCAATTGTTAGCAGCAGGGCATACTGGTCAGGAATCAAGCCATTTAGATTATGAATCAAAAAGCTTTTTGGCAGGATTATGTGATGCTGTAGGAATGGAAGTTTCTGACGCTGTCCAAATTGCAGCTTATGGTATGCCAATTGGTGATCCTGAAGCGCCAATTGTTGAGTTAGGAATGGGTACTTTGGATCCCGAAAAAGCTAAGATTTTAATGATTGGACATAATGTTGCTCCTGGAGTAGAATTAGTTGATTATATCCGGGAAAAAGATCTTGATGATAAAGTTGATGTAGGAGCTATATGTTGTACTGCTCATGATTTAACAAGATATTTCGATGGAGCAAAAATCATAGGTTCATACTCACGACAATTACACTACATACGTTCTGGCTTGGCTGATGTGGTCATGGTAGACGAGCAGTGTGTTGTTTTACAAACTTTGGAGGAAGCAAAGAAAGTAGGAGCCCCATATATCACCACTAATGAAAAAATTATGGGGGGATTGCCAGATAGAACTAGTGATCCAGTAAATGAAATTGTTGATGATTTAGTAAGTGGAAAATTAGATGGTGTATTAATTTTAGATCCAATTAAAGCAGGAGCAGTTGCTGCAGAGACTGCTGTAAAGGTTAAACCAATTCGGAAGGCAAAAAGTGGTATCCCTGACGAACAAGGATGTATCGATATGGCAATGAATTGTAATGGTTGTGGAAATTGCCAAAGAAATTGTCCTAATGATTTACCTCTTGTAGAAGGGGTAGGTTTGGCTAAAGATGGTGATTTTTCTTTACTTGCAAGTATTTTTGATGAGTGTTTAGGTTGCGGGAGATGTGAAAAGGATTGTATGAAAAATGTCTCTCCTTTAACTTTAATTATCCATGCTTCAAGAGAATATATTAGAACTGAGAAATATAACTGTCGATCAGGGCGTGGACCAATTCAAGATACGGAAATTCGAAATGTGGGCGCACCAATTGTTTTAGGTGAGATTCCTGGAATAGTAGCAATTATAGGATGTTCAAATTATGCTCATGATATCCGTGAATTATATACTATGGCTGAAGAATTTTTAAGACGAAATTATATTGTAGTTGTAAGTGGTTGTGGTGCTATGGATATTGGACTTGTTAAAGATGAGGAAGGCAAGACTTTGTATGAAAGATATCCAGGTGATTTTGATCGCGGATGTTTAGTTAACGTTGGAAGTTGTGTTGCTAATGCTTGGATCACTGGAGCTGCTTGCAAAGTTGCTAATATTTTCGCCCGAAGACCATTACGGGGTAATTTCGAAGAAATTGCTGACTATATTCTAAACAGAGTCGGTGCTGTTGGTGTAGCTTGGGGTGCTTATTCTCAAAAAGCAGCAAGTATAGCAAGTATGGCTAACGGATTAGGGGTTCCAGCAGTAATAGGACCACATGGTGCTGAATATCGTCGCATGTATCTTAGTCGATCTGATGATGAAGAGAAATGGAAAGTTTATAACGCCCGTGATGGAACAGAGGGACATATTGTTGGTCCAGGACCAGAACATCTATTAACTCCTGCTGAAAGTATTGAACAAGCTATTTGTTTAGTAGCGAAATTAGCTTTAAGACCAGCAGATAACTCCAAGGGACGAATGATAAAGCTGTCTCACTGGATTGATCTAGAACGAAAATATAAAGGAGTTCAATTCCCAAACGATTTAGAAAAATTCGTTAGACTTGAAGCAGATATTCCAATTAATATGAAAGATGAAATACAAGAATACTTAAAAGAAAAAGGTTGGGAACCAAAAGAAATTGTAGATCCAACCCTTTTAAAAAGACTGTGTCGAACCTAATTTTATATAACTTTTTTATTTTCTTTTTTAGAATTTTTTTTAAATAGATTAAATCTTTTAACAATCTAATTCTGGATTAAACCAAGCTATTCTAAACAAATCATCATCTAAAATTAATTCTTCCAGTATACTCTTACTAAAATGATTATAAAAAATAGGTTTCAAAAACTTTAATTCTTCTGAATAAGGATTTATCAAATTCTTCTGTAAAAAACTGTCAGTTTTGATTATGTTTGCTAATTCGGTGTATTCATATACTCGGTAGTAGGCATCGATGCTTATTGTTGTAGGTCGATGAGTTTTAAAAAAATTTATCATTTTTATAACAGATTCAAGTGATTCATACGGGTAACCAACTAATAAATCAATTGCCAATTCTATCTCATAATCTTTGCAATATTCAACAATCTTCTCCAAGTCGCGATATGAATAATTATTTAATTCTTGAATTCTTGTATCACTAGCAACAGTAATAGATATCCTATAAGCATTAGTTTCATGGAGTAATTTAAATAATTCTTTATTATAAGGATAAGGTTTCATAAAAAGCTTCCATTTTATATGAAGATTTTCCTCGATCAATGCTTTGCAAAACTTGATTGAAAAGCTTAAATCTGAGTTAAACTCATCATCACATAACTGAAAATGAGTATACCCCTGATTAACGATATATTTTAATTCCGTGATAACATTTTGGATTTCTTTATACCAAGTTTGTGTACTGGCATTAATACAATATGGACATTTTTCTAAACATCCCTTATGTGTTTCAAATCCAACAGTATCAGTTAGAGATAAATATTTTATATAGTCAAAATTTTTTCCGCGTAAGTGAATCAAATCAGTATCAGGACGATATTGCCAACCATCAAAAATTTTTTTTGTTATTTGTCTAGATTGCAGTAATTCTACAAAATGAGGAAAAATCGCCTCACCTGGTCCTAATATTCCATAATCTCCATCGAGATAATCTAAAATTTCACGTGGCATAGCAGAAAATCCAGAACCGCCAAGAACTACAGGAATATTGTGTTTTTTAACACATTGAACCAAAAATTTAATAGAAGGTAAAAAAAACTCATTTTTGAAATAACCTAAAGAATCGATATTACGAATTGAGAACCCCACAAGATCGTACGATTTTTTATTTAGAGTTTTAATTAATTCTTCTTCTGGTAATTCATAAAAACATAAATCTAAAATATCCACATTATATTTATGTTTCTCTAACGCAGTAGCAAGATATTCTAAACCAATGGGGATAACTGGTGGATTCTTAAAATTATTAGGATTCACTAATAATATATTAAATACCATATTTCTTCAATTTTAATGAATTACTCGTTTTATTTAAAAAAAATACTCAGATACAAGCCACATATCCTCAGTGAAAAGGAAGAACGGCTGTTGGCGATGCAGAT
>JBHLNL010000072.1:8784-14684 GCA_048941605.1 Promethearchaeota archaeon
ATTCTATATGAATATTTGATAAAAATAAATCTGTAGAATTTTTATTTATTTTGAAGATTATATTTTTTTCATTCTCTTTCAAACCAAATATTGTTAGAGTTATTCTATAAATGGGTAGTGATTCAATTCTAATTAAATAAAAAAACTAAAAATTAATGTCTTATTGAATATTTTAACCAGATTGCTAATTTAATATTATAGAAGTGATATAATTTGGATAAACAGGATAAAGATGTTTTAAAATTATCAAAATTATGTAAACATTGGGCAGATCATAATGATTCACATAAGGAAAACTTCTTAAAATGGCGTAATATTGCCAAAGAAAAAGGATTAAAATCAGTTGTGCTACATTTAGATAACGCAATTGAAATGCTAGATAGATGCAATGAGTATTTACTTGAAGCTAATAAAGAATTAGAATAAGAATTTATAAGAAAAGATTAATTAAAGGTAGTAGTTGCTCTTTGAAATAATCAAGTTTCCCTTCTAGTAGTTCTGGATTTTGAGAAAGCATCCATAAGTATACAGGGATTTGCAATTCAGAGTATTCAAATAATTTTTCTCCACGGATTGTAAACCCGTTAAGCGGTAAATCTAATGTTATTGATTTCTCCCTAATTAAACCTATTGAATTATAGAAATTTGAAAGTGTTTGAAGTAATAGAGCTGTATTATTCACTAGCATTTCATCTGTATCTGTTGTGGTATAGTTACCGAAAATTAGGCCATCCATTGAAACCAGACTTGAAGCTTTTGCTTCTACTTGATGTGTAAATTCTTCGAGTATGTGTTCAATGATTTCAGAGGTATCAGATACTTTCTTTAGTGCAATACTAAACATTTGCATAATGGTTTCTCTCTGAAAAATTGTTGTATCACAATAATCAACTTTGAAGTCTTTATATTCATCAACTATACTATTGAATTTATTTTTTATACTCGTGACATTTTGTTGCCATTGGAGTGTTTTTCGAATATCTTGATCGCTCTTGCTTAGAACTATCAAAACTTCAGGTTTTTCATGTAAATTTACCAAAACTTTTAGAACTTCTCGAAAATAATTTGCAGCTTCAGGAATTCTGTCTGGATCTTGGCTATCAACAACATATAACATGATATCAGCTTCTGTAAAAAAAAGTTCAGGTCTATTAAAGTAAAGTTTCTCCCTATATTGCACTTGTCCACCAAGGTCCCAGCTAATAACGGGGTATCCGAAAAAGTCCAGCTTCTCTCTTTTTACTCCCCTAGTTGGTAAAAGAGATTTAATAATAGAGAATTTATCTTGAATAACAGCTAATATGGAAGTTTTTCCACCATTATCCAAACCAATCATCAATAATTTTTTATGGCGGCGAAGTTGTTCTTGTATATTTTTTTGGATAACCTTAGCAATTTTTACCCATTTTTGTAGCATATTAGGGAGGATTTCTTTTATTTCAGGTAGATTTGATACAGATAAATTAGCTAAATCATCAATGGATTTTATTCCTGCATCAAATAGGTGTTCAGAACTAATTTTATCAACACCAATTAAAGTATCTGGACTAAATCTCAATACATCTTCAATTTCGTTAATTAATACATTACTTTTGAAGAAATCCTTAATTGCTACACTCCTACTACTATTTTCTGACATAACATATCAAATTTATTGTCAATTATATTCTTACAATTATTCTTAATTTTAATAGTTAAAACGATTTTATTTAATATTATTTTTTTTCTGTAAAAATAAAGTTTATTTTTCTGAACACTACTATAATATTTAGTAATTAATAAAAGTATAAAAAATCGATTGAATAAATTAGGTTATTTTCTGTACTTAAAATAGTTTGTACTTAAAATAATATAAGTAAGATGTCAGAAAATAGAATTCCGGAAAATCTTGTGATTTGCATAGATACCTCACGGTCGATGTTTAGAAAGGATTTCTCCCCTAACCGATTAGCATGTTGTATTTCTGCAGTTAAAACATTAATAAGAGATAGATTTAATGTAGATAGTTTAAGTGCTATTGCGTTAATAGAATATTCTGATAAACCCAATAAGATCATAGACTTTATGTCCTCTGGTTTTAGTGAAAAACTTATTCAAGCTCTAAATTCTTTGCATTATGGTGGATATTCAGCTATGGGAGATGCCCTAGCGTTGTCGATTAAGATTTTAATAGCTGAATTGCGTAAAGTTGGTGCAAAAACACCTAGAATAGTTTTGGTTTCTGATGGAATAAATATGCGGTCTGCTGTTGACCCTATAAAAATGGCGCGGGTTGCTCAAGGTTTAAATATAAGAATTGACACTTTTGGTATTGGAAATACAAGAAAAGATAACATATTAAAGAAAATAAGTGATATCACAGGTGGGCGATTTTTTTATAATCCTGATTTTGAATCATTAACTAGATCTGCTCAAGAAATTGCTGAGGATAATTATAAAACTTATGGTGCAGGAAAAGAAGCGCTTATTGAAAATCCTGCTTTTCTTAGGAAAATTGCAGCAGATTTATTGAGAGTTCAAGATTTAACGAAAGATCAAGAACAACGTGCAAAGCAAATAAGAGGAGAAGTTGATTTTAAGAAATGTTCTATTTGTTTTTCTGATCAAAATCCTTATACTAAAGGCACTTTTTATGTTACCGGGAGGTATTGCCCTAATTGTACTACCCCTTTCCATATACATTGTTTAGCTGCTTGGGCAGACTCTCAAAAAAATCATAAAGTAAAAAGATCTGGTACTGCTAGATGTCCTCATTGCTTTTATCTTCTAAAAATTCCTATAGAAGTAACTCAAATTCAAAAATTACGGATTCTTACTAAAGGTACAAAAGAAGAACCTGCTAAGAAACCTGAAATCATGCCTGCAAAATCTATTCAAGATGTGGCGATGCTTGGAGAGGAGGCTCTTTTTAATGCATGTCCAGTGTGTCATTTGATTTTTGAAAAAGGTCAACCAGCGGTTCAATGTGGAAATCTTCAATGCAATGCTCTTTATCATGAAGAATGCTTTAAAAAATTAATAGAAGGGCATTGTAGAAATTGTGAAACTAAATTACACCTTTATTAATATTATAAACCCATAAATGGTATTAAAACTAATTCAGATTAATCTATAGAAAGATCTACTTAAAGATTAGATTTATTGCTCCTTATGCTCTTCACTAGGCTCTATGATAGAGATTTTATGAAAATTATTTTTTTTTACTTAATTTCATCATAATATCAATTTCCGAAATTAAATAACATAAAATATCATAAGTTGGACCAGAAAAAAATATTTGTGCTGCTTTCTCTCTTATTCTATCGTCTTGATTATATTTTGGGTCTCTTTGAACGAGTAATTGCCTTTCTGCTAGCATCCAACAGAGCTGGTCATAAGTATAACGTTTTTGTGCTAAAAAATACGCTGCAACATTAATCTGTGAAATTAGATCGTCATTCATTTTAATTTAATTTTTAATGTTATAAATTTTAGATTTTTATAATTTTTAAATAAATAATAGTCTCCATGCATATAATTTCTATTTTAATACTAATTATTTTGCAATGATTTTTTTTAATAGAAAAATATCTATCTCCTAAAAAAGTAAGCAGATTAAATAATTTGTTATTCCTATTTTAAGTATTATAATTTATAGTTGATCTAAAAATGGATAATTCTGAATATTATACTTATGGGAATATAAAATTAGAAAGAGGGACATTTGATTCACCACCAATTCTAATTGGTACAATTTTCTATCAAAATGAATCTATAGTAGAGAGGAAAAATCCAGATGTTTTCAATTTTCAAAAAGCTAAACGGCGAATTGAAAAACACCAATCATTATCAAAACAATACAAAATTCCCAACTTAATTGAGATCTCTGCTTCTACTCCTAAATCAATGAAAAAGTATTTAGAATTTTATTTAGATAATTTTGAACCTCCTTTTGTATTAGGAGGAAATTTTGAATCAAGACTAGCTGGAATTGAGTATTTAACAGAGAATGGTATCAAATCAGACCAATATATATATAATACTATTTCAAATCTAAAAAATACTGAAGAAGTCGAAATGTTAAGGAAATACCGGATTAATTCTGTTGTAATTTTAATTCTCGGTTCAGAAAACATGACGTCTACTCAAAGATATGCCTATCTTACAGAAAAGAATCAACCAAACGATGAAAATATTATTAATGGATTGAAAAAGATAGGTGTAGAAAAAATTTGGGTTGATGGTGGAGTTGTTAACTTAGAAAGTTTAGCTCATATATTAGAAACTCAAAAATTGATTAGTATGTCATTACAATTACCTGTAGGAACGGCACCCAATCTATTTCTTTTTCAATTTTCGTCACCACGTTTAAATGTTAAATATCATACTCGATACAGACGAGCAAGTATAATGTTCATTGCAACTTGGTTTTCGAACTTTATTTTTTATGGAGCAATTGAGGATGCTCCAGAATCATTTGCATCTGCTTTTCAGTCTATAGAATTCAGAGGTATATTAAAAGACAAAAATATTCCACTCTTTAAACATGTCTAAAAGAATAGGATTTTAGGATACTGTTATAAAATTATAGGGAGACAAAAATGATAATAAAAAGCTATTAATACTAAGGTTTTAATATTCTAATTAAGATTAAGTAATTACCAATAAGCTTGTTAGTAAGGAGAATAAAATGATTAACAATAGTGATAATGACGAGAAAGAGCTACAAGCAATAAGATTAATAGATCAAGCAGAAACTCTTGCTGATCGTGGGAAAGGAAAAGAAGCGATTGAACTTTATGAAGAAGCGTCTTCAATTTATCTTGATCTTGGCAGTTATATTAAATTAGATGAACTATATATTAGGATTACTCAAATAATCTCGAGATTTAAAAATAATATTCAAGCTGTTTATAGATTGAAATCTATAGTTAGAAAGACTGAAGAATTAAAACTTAACGAGGTTTCTGCTAAATTATTAATACAACTAGGGAATATAGCCTTTAATATGCATGATTGGGAAACAGCAGGAGAATCATGGCAAAAAGCTTCAAATTATTTATATGAAGTTGATCCTGAGGAATATAACAATTTAGCTTCAATACTTCTTTTAAAAGCTGGTCAAGTTTTTGAAAGATCCAAAATTAAAAAAGACGAAGGTAAACGTTTAATACTCAAGGCAGTGATGCAAATACATAAATTTGATGAGTTATATGAATTAGAAGAAAAAAGAGCATTGAATTTATTATCCCAAAAAGACTTTGAATCTTCCGCTAAGAAGTTTTACGATATAGCTACATACTTTAGAAAAGCTCTTGAAGATTTAGATGATTTAATAGATGAAGAAGAATCAAAAGAAACATATCTTAATGCTAAAGCACGATTTATTCATTTTGTAGCAGAGTATCAAACTGTATCTGCTTTATGTTTAAGAGCTTCTGAAAATCGCAAACATAATGAGCGGATTAAACAACTTGGAAATGAATCTATAGAGCTATTCAAAGAATCGATATCTATGCTTAAATCTTTTCTATTCCCAATAAAATCTGATTTTGATCATGAAATAATTTTAAGAATTACTTTTGATACAATGTTAGCAGCAATCATTCAAGGAATGTTAGGAACACACCAAATTAATCCTATTGATTTTCTATTAGATAATATTAAAAGCAATGATTTATTAGTAAAAAAATTAAAAGAATCTCCTTATTTCAAAATAACTGAAAGAATTGAAAAAGTAGGAGTTATTGAATCTCTTGATGATCTTTCTAAGATACATTTAGGTCATTTTGAAATGATAAAGAACACCCTCATATCTTACTTTCAATAATGCTATATAATATACCACAATAAAATTGTATCCTTGGTTTACCATATTACATAACAATTTCGCATTTTCCATTGCCATAATATTTTTAATT
>JBHLNL010000073.1:0-14449 GCA_048941605.1 Promethearchaeota archaeon
ATTTTAATATCTTACTTTTATTTATTTCTTTTTATTTTTATCTATATCTTATCTGACCATTAATACAAACTGAAATATTATTAATGATTAAGCTAAGAAAAAATTTAAATTAAAATTATAACTTTGATTTATTGTCACCCTTAAAAGTGCTTAGATTTATTTATTGGAGAGGTTACCGAGTTTGGTCAATTAGGTCTTTAAATGTTCTTTAAGGGTCAAGACTATAGGTGCTGGACTTAAGATCCAGATATCATAGCATTTGCTTTGGTAGGATAATGGCAAAGGCCTTCGTGAGTTCGAATCTCACCCTCTCCACATCTTTTCTTATAGATAGAATTAATTCATTAAATACTGAGGCAGATTTGACATCATTATCGCATTTATTATCTGAGTATATTGATAAATTACTTAAACAACTTGCTCCAAATGATTTACTCAGCAGTATAAATTGGATTCAAAAAAAGCTCATTATAATCGTTGCATCTTTGCAATAATTGGACGAGACCCAAGATAAAAAATAGGTGATTCGAATTACATGGAAATAGAAAGAATAGCACGAAGTTATACTGACCTTAAACACAATTGTGATGAGCTAAAACATAATCTGAATAATTTGGATCTCACTACTTTACAACAAAAAGTCAGGAAATACTTTCGCAATAACATTATTTATACTTTATCAATTCTTAATTTACGTTCTCTTCATTATATTTAAAATGATATCATTTGATAAAGAACTCTCTAGATATTACAATTCTACTTATTATAAAATCGATTTATTCTAAACCGAAAAAATACTGAAATTTTTAAAATTGTAAAGCTAATTTGAATTTATCTTTTCATTTGTATATTTGATTGCATTATAATTTTCTTTAAAACCAGACTTCAGTTTCTTATCTAATTTGATTTTAGAGTTTCTCTTACAGAAAAGTTAAATATTGAATTCACATATATTATGTTACTTAAGATGTCTAATTTCGATCGTGAACCTAATAATACATTTTGGCTATGTTTACTATTTTGTTGTATAATAATCTTTAGCTTTATATGTCTAATACCCGGGCTTCTTTATTTTTTATTTTATTCTATAGTAAACTTTGTTTTATCAGTTCCAGGAGTTATAGGATTACTTGACGCACCTACTCTTATTTTCATTTTTCTTGTTGGATTCATAATAATAATTATTGGGATATTCTCATTACTTCAAAAAGGAAAATCTGAAATATCAGATAAAATGGTTATTTGTCCTAGTTGTAAAATTACTTTAGAATCTTTAGAAAAGATTGGAACTTATCAATGTCCTGAATGCAAAAAAAAATTCAAAGCTAAATTAAATCATATTACATCGACCACGGGGGCTCTCGTCTCATCCCGACGGGTCATTTTCTATCAAAAAAAGAAGGAAAAATAAATGAAATCTAAGCTCAAGACCATGGTAGTTCTTCTATTGAGAGTAGCAGGCTAAATAGGTCGCCCGAAAGCTCCTTACGTACGCCCCTACTTTAGGACAATTTGTGCCAAAAATGTAAAAACTTAAATATTATACATGGAGTTATAAAAATTGCTAATTATTAATTCTAACAAAAAGTTATAGAGGGTAGAAAAAGTAATGATTTTTATGGTTACCCAGTGGACTCCATATAATAAAACAGATGAGTGGTTTAAAGTATTTCAAGAAGTAAGAGGTAAATTTCCATCCTACATAAAGAAATGGCAAACATTTGCGGTCGTTGATGAAGAACGAGGTATAAAGGGCTACAATATTATTATGGTCGAAAAAGGAAAGGGGGATGATGCAATGATAGATATCGCGAATCTACTTGTTCCATTTTGGAAGATTGAAGGATTTTCGATGAAGATAGAAGTCCTAACTGGAATGCGAGATGCAATAAAATCTTTAGGTAAAGCCTTATAAATTTAAAATTAATTCTTTTTTTTTTAATTGAGAGCCTCTGATTTTGTGATTATTGAATTTAACTTTTAAAGAAAAAAAAAAGATTTAGAATTAAAAAATTAATTTGGATGATTAATCTAGTTCCTTTTTTAATTTCATCACAAGAGGGAGAATTTTAGTAGCCTCCATAGCAGGTGTGGTCTTCATAACCTTAATAAAACCTGGCTTAGCGATCCTCCACATACTTGAACCACGTGCCAATTGTTCTTCATTTTCAGCTTCTTCAATTGTGATACCCCACATATCAGAAGTGCTAATATACCATCCTATTTGTTTAACTCCTTCAACAGGATAAAGTTTCTTACTAATGAGCTTTTGTGCAATTTCAGCCATCTCTGAGGGATCAAAATCCGGATTTAATTCCCAATATGATATAAAAAGCATTTTGTTGATTACCTCACTATTATTAATTTTGGATTTACCGAAGTATAGATTTTTACTATACTGTATATTTCAATAATTTTTATTTTATATTTAACAATTTCTAAGTCTATAAGATACACAGAGCAAAATTATAAATAAAAAAGGTACTATTCAATATACATAGAAATCACAGTAATGAGTAAGAATTCCAATTTCACAGTACCTTTCTTTAGCTTTATCAATTGAATATATTGTTATAACTCACAGGGAATCGAGAGAGGTTATTTATTACAAAACAGTTGGTGATTTTGATCCAAATATACTTGATATGTTTCGAAGTTCAGTTCAATACGATATTTTGGATTTGCCTTTGGAAGAAGGAGGTATTGAACAAGCGACTCTTGAAGGAAAATATTTAATTACTCGAGCTGGAAAATTAGTCTGGATTACTTTAATTCTTAAATACAAACCTATTATATATTCAAGAGAAATTATAAAATTTTTAAGTAAATTATTTGAAAATCAATATGAGAGAGAAGTATGTGAATTATATACGCATTATCATGGAGATATTTCAATTTTTAAAAAGGATCCTTATTCTAGACAAAGTTTGGATAAAATAATAGAGGATCTTTTCCATTTATATTTGACTTTACCTTTTAAAATTGGTTCGATTAGAGGAAAAAAAATACCAGCTAAATCAAAAAAAATAATTCATTTTGCTAAGGCTCTTGCTCATAAAACAAAAGGCCATTTTTTATTAGAAAAATTATTTAATGAGGTATATAAAGCTTTTAAATTTGAAAATGAGCAAATTGCTGAGTTGATCTATAGTTTGGTGGAAAAAGAGGTTTTTGTACCTCTTCCACAAGAGAAATCAAAAAAGAGATTTCCTTTGCATTTTTAAAAATGATTTGTATTAGAGTTAAAATGCTTTAATCTTAAACCACACATTAATAGTAAGTTTAGAAAAAGAATTTAAACTAAGCATACAATATTTTTACTAATCAAATTCAATTTAATAAGAAAAAAGGAGTAAAAGAAATGAAATTAACCGAGATTATCGGATTGGAAGAAAAACATGCAAAACTTTTAGAAAAAGAAGGAATATCAACTATTAAAGATTTGATTCCACTCACTAAAAGTGAAATTGGTAAACTTGCTAGAAAAATTGGTGTTGCAGTCAAAACCCTTGATACTTGGCAAGAACATGCAGATTTAATGCAAATTCAAGGTTTAGGACCTGAAATGGCTAATGCATTAAATCTTATTGGTATAGATTCTGTTAAAGAATTTGCCTATAGAAATCCCAAAAGTACAATAGAAAAATTAAAGCAATTAAAAAAAGATAATCCTAAAGTTCTCACAAAAGTTCCTTCCCAGAAAGAAGTTGAAAATTTGATTAAATTTGCCAAAGAAATTTCAGGCACTCCAGCTAAAAAACCAACAAAAAAAGAAGAACCTACGCCTTCAGCTATTCCTAAAATTGATTATGTACCCATCGAAGAATTTAAGGGAGATTATGGAGAATACGGAGCAGATTATTGGAATAATAAATGGGAAACTGCTCCAATAATTTACACAGGTAGAGCACTAAGGGCAGAATCATACAAAAAGCAAATTGATGCAGATGTCAAGTCATTTATTAAAAAAGATGATGCTATCTTATGGCATGTTATTACTCAGGTTGGATTAAGGAGAGAAACACCTAATGAAACTGCTTTTGCTATTCAGAATTTCGTATGCAATTTCTTGAAGTATAAATATGATGATTTAACTGCAGAAGTACCCGAATTCTGGCTCTTTCCATTTGAATCAATACAATCCGAGATAGGAGACTGTGAAGATGGAGCTATTCTGATAGCAGCATTGTTGATAAATGCGGGTATTCCAAGTTGGCGTGTAAAAGTATGTGCTGCAGAAGTAATAGCTGACCCTATCTTCGCACCTTCAGATTCTGATGTAGGAGGGCATGCTTATTGTATTTACCTCGCAGATAGACCCGATTCTGAACGCAAGCTTGAGTGGGTCATTTTAGATTGGTGCTACTTACAAGACCCCGAAATCCCAATCGAAAAAAAACCTCTCGCTAGAGACGGTGGAACTGAGGGAGCTTATAAAGATGTTCTCTTTACGTTTAATGATGAATTTAGCTGGGCACAAACTGCTTTAGAAGTGAAGGAGAGAAGAATAAGTAATAATAGGACAACTTCCAAAGATGAAATAATAGCACCATTAGAAGATATTTTAAAACATTTAGCTAGCGATGAACTAGTTAAAGTCTTCAAAAAATACGGAATATATATTGAATAATAAAGTAGATAATATTTTTTTTAAATTTTATTTATTTTCTGTTCCTTCGAAAAGAGATTTGCCACATTCAGGGCAATAAGCAACTTCTCGTCCAATTTCAGCACCACAATTATTACAAGTTGTTTTATATAAGAGTGTTGGAGGAATATTTTGCATTACTCTTTTAAGAGTTTCACTAAGAACATTTTGAATTTCTACGATTTTTTCGCTCTGTTCTTTACTAGGAAATGAACGAATAAATATAGAGGAGAGTTCTACTAAGAAATTCTCAACAAACTTTAGTTGATCGTAGTAATTTTTATTTACCTTAAATTTTAATATTTCATTCCCTGCTTCAGTTAAAGAATAAACCTTTTTTATTGGTCCTATTGGACTTTTTACTTTTTGTGCTTTTAAAAATCCATCTTTTTCCAATTTTCTCAATATTGGATATATGGTGCCAGATTGTGCTTCCCACGTTCCTGCGAAACTTCTATTCAGATTCTTTATTAAATCATAACCAGAAAGCTGCTTGCTATTGAAAATCGTCTCAATTATGGTAAATTCGAGTGGGGTTAGTTTATTTTTAAGAAGCCCGTCAAAAATTTCTTTTTTAGCATAAGAACTCAATTCTTCAATATCTTCTTCAAGATCTAAAAATTTTCCTAACCACATTATCAGTTTTTCCTAATCTTTCTTTCTTCTTTTTTCCTCATTTTTTCTAATTCTTTCTCAATGGCATGTTCTTTTCTTGATGTAAATATCCCCCCTCCTTTAGCTTTTCCACTAAAATATTGTATATAAAGTATTATATGTAATACAACAGCAGCACCCCAAAAGATAGAAGGAAAAATAACCCAATAATAAACAGGAAATGTTATAAAATTGATGATAAAAAGGAAAAGCATAACAGAAATATATGATGTTAAATGATATATTACTCCACGTTTAGCCATTGGATAAACACCTTTAGCATATAAAAAGTATGATAAGGTATGCATAGTAAGTCCTACTAACCATGAGAAAAGGGGGAAAAAAAACCATAACAATTCGGGTGAAAAGAATAAATTTACTAAAAAAAGTAAGATATTAATTAAGATATAAACTGATATATGGATTCTCACAGAAAACCTAAAACTTACTTTCTGAGCTGCAATTTTTCTCAAACTTTCCTCAGAAAATGCATTATTTTCATTCATATTTCATCAAAATATTTGGGAAATCTAAAGTTTAATGCTTATACATTACTAAAGTAAATTGCTGTATATATACTTGTTTATTCTACATACCAAATAATGAGTAGAGGGAACTTGAAACCTTTAAAATTGCATCTATAGCAATTTATTATTGTATAAATTTTAATGATCGATATGTATATCGCTCTAAACTTTCTCAATTTTTTCAATGCTTTCCATTTCTTTTAAAATAATACTAATTATACTCTTAACAATAAAATTAATCAATAATAGTAATAGTAGCAAAAAGTATAAATATCAAGTTTTGTAATTTTATTAAATCATACCCCAAAGTAAAGTTCCTTAATATATATGTCATCATTATCAGAATATCTTGAAAAGATTGAAGAATGGGACCACAAAGCATTCTTAAGTATTTATAGAAGTGATTTTAGCAAAAGATCTAAGAAATTTGCGATTATTTTTAGCTTTTTTGGGTCCATGTATTTTTGGGGTGCTGTTTGGTTAATTTGGTTTATTTATGGATACATTACAAAAGATTATTATCTCTTGGTTCTTTTTACGGGCGGATTTGAACAAAGTATCATTATCCATAGTATTATCCGATATAAAATAATAAGAAGAAATCGTCCATTTATAACTCTTCAAAAAGATGGAGTTAGAAGGCACGATGACTTTATCAAAATCCCATACTTAATGAAAGAGTCAGAAAAACAATCTTTCCCTTCGGGGCATGTAAGTTTTCTACTATTTTTCGGTTTTATTTTTGCTTTTTATTTTTCAGAGTTCTTTTGGGTTATTTTATCAATTTTTATAGGATTAGATGTTATAATGGCAATTTCAAGGTTAATCCTAGGTGTACATTTCCCTATTGATGTAATTTTTGGATTTGTTTTTGCAATACTATATGCTCTTTTATATCTTGGAGTTACTTACATTTATTGGGTTAATTTTTATTATTGGTTGGGAGCAACATTTTCTCCAATAATTCATTTTTGGTTATAAAAAGGGTATCTTTTTTTTCTATTCTTTTTTTATGTGACTATGAGTATTAAAAAAACTTCAGAAGTTTCTGAAGCAAGAACATTGTGGCCCCATTTTCTTATCTATATTAATTATGCATTTACAGTTTCAGTGTTGATCATCAATATTGTTATTATCGCGGGGATTATGTGGCCTGGCGACATACCTTTCGCTTTTGAACTTCATGCTGGTGAATTAGGCATATTAACAGGGACATCAATTTATATAATAGCAATTTCAGGAATTTTATTTGGTTATTTAGCAGATAAATTCTCTCGTACCAAGTTAATGGCATTTGTGGAAATAACTTATGGTATTGGTCTCTTTTTTAATGGATTTATACCAGCAGGTCAGGATCATACAACATATTTTTTTTTCTTAATATTTAGCTTAGTTAGAGGCTTTTCAATCGGAGGTTTTTGGCCTCTGATAACTTCCCATGTAGATGATTCAACAGAAACTGAAGAGCGGTCTCAATTTTTTGGTACTATGCAGGCATCATTTCAGGTATTTCAAATTTTTGGAATGTTCGTATCCGCGATTTTATTTCAAAATAATTACTGGAGAATATACTTTATAGCTGTTGGAATATTAGCATTAGTTTTTGGATTTGTAATATTAATAAGAGGAAAAGAACCTAAACGAGGAGCTAAGCGTGAAGAATTAAAACAAGTTCTGTCAAGTGAAGATGTTGTTTATGAATATAAACTAACTAAAGATACGATAAGATCTACGATTTTTGCTCCTACTAACTTAATAGCTTTCTTCGAAGGTGTTTTTACTACTATTTTACTAGGGGTCCCTGATTTTTTAATGGTTGCATATTTACAATCTCCTCCTTATAATTTTTCACCATTTATTTCTGCTATTTTTCTTATTATATTTGGATTACCAGGCGGTTTAATTGGTTCATTAGCTTTTGCTAAAATCTCTGACAAGTTAGGAAAGAAAAGCATTAAATATAGAATATACATGATTGTACTTTCGACAATAACCCTTTCATTAGTATATATTGTTATTTTTAATCTACCTCTCCCTATTATGACTCCAGAACAGGGGAATAACATATTATTTGTCTTGTCTGTTCCGGTTATCTGGATAATGGGTTTAGCTGCATTTATAGCAAGAGCTGTAGTTGGCCTTTGGAATATAAACCAACCACCTGTTCTACAGCAAATAAATTTACCTGAAGCTCAAGGTAAAATTATTTCTGCAAATCAATTTTTAGAATCATTAGGAGCTGGAACAGGACCAATAATTGCAGGTTTTATATTAATAGCTTTCAATCAAAATTTCCAACTAACTGTACTTATTACCATGATCTTAGGTACAATAGGCGGTCTCCTATGGCTGCTTGCTACGATATGGGTAGAAAAGGATGTAAGTAGAGTTTCAGCTATTTTAGGGGAGCGAAAAAAGGAGTTAAGTAATTCATCAAAATCTGAAAAGATATAAATTAATTTAATTTCCAAAATTTTTTTTTCTTTGTTTTTTTTAAATACTCATCAATATGAAGTTAATTTTAAAGAAAAGGGAAAAACAGGTAATACCAGATCATTACAAATTTACTTCAGATTTTAACTCAGTTATATTTATTGTTTTATGGAATTCTCTTGGTTTCTTTTTCATAGAATTTATTATGAATTATTATATTTTTTTCGTCTTAGGATATCCTGCTCCAAATGTAGGACTATTCTTTTCGGCTATCACTTTTGGAGGTTTAATTAGTTCCAGCTTTATTGGATATTTAACAGATCACTTTTCAAAGCGAATTTTAGTTATGATAGGGGCTTTTGGCAGAGGTTTATCTTATTTTGTTCTCTATGTCTCAATAATTTTACAATCATTAGTAGGAATGTATATAAGTGCATTTCTTTTAGGAATGGGAGCTCAGATTTTTTGGAATCCATTAGATACTATAATTTCTGAAAAATCTTCTAAATATCATCGATCTTCAGCTTTTGGAAAGAGAAGACTTGCCTTAGGGATTGGGATGGTGCTTGGTACGATCATAGGATTTACAATTTTTAGCTTATCGAATTTATTAACTCCAAATAACGCTTTTTTCATATATGGAGCTATTCCTATATTTGGAATCTCAAATGTCTACGCAGGAATTCAATTCTCACGGAAAGTAGATGAAAATAAAAAGTTTGAATATCCTGAGGTTGAAAATGATATCATAGTTGAAAATGAATTAGAAAGTTCAGATCAATTCTCAAAAAAATCATTAAACTTATTCTACTTTTTAGGAATTATTATATTATTCTCAGGGTTTTTTTTAACCGCACTCAATTTTGGATTTTATAGACCCTATATTCAAACCTATGTAATTAAATATATAAATAACAATGCAGAATTAGTTGCATGGTTTTATTTGCCAACAGCATTACTAGGGGCGTTAATCGCACCGAAGTTGGGCACTTTAGCAGACAACCTTAACACGTATTTAACTGTGGCAATAGCAAGTTTCCTTGGAGGGTTTGTTACATGGCTTATAATTAATTCGGGTAATTTATGGATCTTCGCTATTTTACTTATCCTTGATAATACGATAATGCTAACTGTTAGTTTTGTATTTGTGAATTTTCTTAGTCGGGTTTCAATTAAGCATCGCGGTAAGATATTTGGAATGATTACTCTTTTTGAGTCTATAGGAATGATAATAGGACCTCTCTTAGGGGGCCTTGTTTGGGAGACTGTAAGTCCTCAAGCACCTTTTATCATTTCAATTATAGTAGAGTGGTCATTAATATCTTTTTTCATTATAGGAATGAAGCTCCTCAATCCTTATCTTGTCGAACCTATAGAAAATAAAAAATTAAAGAAGAAAAAGTAAAATTCTAACTTAAATAAGTAATTAATACCAATCAATAAATTCATCTAAGGGTCGTCGCGTTCTTTCTTTCTTACTGGCTCTTTCACGAGCCTCATCTAAAACACCTATTGCTATAACTCCCATTAATTCTAATTTATCATTCGAAAATTTAAAGATTTCATTTACTTCCTCTTTTCGAGCAAGAATTTCACCTATCCATACTGCTCCTAAATCTTCTTTAGCATGAACACCTAATAATATATTTTCCATGAATGCTCCAATACCTTGAATATCTTCTACCCTGTCATAACCTCTTTCAAGATCTAAAAATATAACTAAATTTACATAAGCGTCTTCAATAATTCCGCCATATTTAGAGAGCTCAGAAAGCATCCTTTTAACAGTGGGATGAATAACCACACAAACTCTCCATGGTTGGCTGTTTTCTCCAGAAGGTGCCCATCTCGCACATTCTAAAATATCTAATATCGTTTCTTTTCCAATTTTTTGATAAATAAAGTTTCTAGAACTTCGACGTTGTTTAATGAAGTCTATAAAATCATTTTTAACTAGATCCATATTTTATCCTTATTTTAGATCCATATTTTAAGCTTTTCCCAATCTACAATATTTTCTGAGTATTACTTAGATATTCATCTCAATATTTCTTCTATTTATGTTCATTAGAAATTATTATAACAGTGAATATTACTAAGTTCAATCTTTAATTGAAAAATACATCAAGGTTATAGATATGGGAAAACTTTGGGGAAAAAAGGATGATAATGAACTATTAGGTTCACCACAAGAAACGATGGGTTTCTCTAAAGAATATTCTTCATTACTTCAGAATTTTACAATAAGGAAATATGATTTTACTAATCTTAATCAGGTTGAAGATATAAAGAAACAATTATTGAAGAGAAAAATTTTAATTATTAATGCAAAAGATATCCTAGAATATGTTGATGTTTCAGAGCTCAAGAGAACTATAGAAGATTTAAAAACTTTCTTACGAGAAAATGGTGGTAGTATGGGGAGACTTGGAGACCAATATTTAATAATGACGCCTAATGCGCATGTTAAAATTGCAAATTAAAAAATTATCTCTTTTTTCTTTCTCTAAGAATTTCAATAAAACTCTCAATTTGATTGAGAACTTGTGTTTCATTCATCTTACGCGGGTCATTCATATCACTTGTAATAACAAGAGAAGGAATATCTGCTTCTTCCATTAATCTACGTTTTAAATCATACATCCCACATGCATTAGGGCGGCATGAAAGGTTATCATGTAGTATTACTCCGTCAATTTTCCAATCTTTTACAGTTTCTTTGAACATTTTTACTCTTGTTTCTAAATCATAAATATACCAGAAACTTAAAACCAATTCTGCCATTGTTTCAATAGGTTTTTTAACAACCATCTCTTTTGTAATATTTGGATTGGTATATTTCGTAAAAGCATATACATAAGGCTCGTAAACAATAATAGCATTCCATCGCTCTAAGTTTGAAAAGAATTTCAAATTATACCAGAAAGGTATCCCTTCAAACATTAACCTATAATCCTCTTGTTCTAATGCTCCAATTCCATTATTTACACGTTCTTTTGCTTCTTTATACATTCGTTTATATAATTTTATTGGAGATTTTAATCCGGTCATTGTAAATAGAGGAAATAAGCCTCCAAATGTATCTCTGGTGGATACAGGGCAAGGAATATTTTTTCTTAGCTCAAAAACATCTTGCCATACTTTTCCTAGTTCAAAAGAATTTAAAGCGACTTCTCTTCCCCTTTCTGGGTCATATTCATTACCAGTTAACTCTGAAATGAATTCTAATAACTCCCATAGCTGTTCAATTATGTATTTTTTAAAATATTCTCGTTGTCTATTAGTTGTATTACTTACTACATGTGGAACATCTATAGTATAATGTGGAACATTAAGTCTCTCCGCTTGTACTTGAAACCAGTTAACATGAGTATCACATATTACATCACTAGATAACATAAATGTTGGTTTTCTTGTTCCACCTGCACTCATCTCTGCGTTACTTAATACAGCACCCACATTTGTTTTGAAATATGAACAGAGATCATAAGAAAATCCTTCTTCTTCTGCTAATTCTATGAAATCTTGAGATTTTTTTAATGCAGCTGAAATGGTTGCTGAATTTTCTGGTAACATTGGCTGTACATCCATAGTATATAAAAATTCTACTGGAGTGCCCGCTGTTGCCCATGCAGTAGGTTTACCATCTCTATGTGCTTGTTCAATTGCTAAAAAATGTCTTCCCATCTCATTCTTTAACTTATTAGTAGCATTAAGCATTTTGCCAGTTTTTTTGGTTGCTGACATCTTTTTCCCTCATTTATATTATTTCTTTAAATGCTTCAAATCTTGTAATTAATTGCTTATATGATTCCCTATTATATTCGATCTCAATAAAAAGATATGGAATTCCTAATTCTTTGAACTTTTTATTAAAGTAGGGATGATCATATAAAATTGGCTCACAAAACTTCTGAGCTATATTTATAACTCCATCAACATTAAATTGTTGGGCTAAATCTTTTAAAACATCAAATCGTTTATAGGAAGGAAATTTAGTAGAGTATATGGGTTTATTTAAATGATATTCCGCTAAAGATTTTATAGGTTCTTCATTTTCATTAACATTATTACAAAAGTATTTTGTTCCTATACAAAGATCATCAATAATAATATGAAATCCAAGACTTTCGAGAAATCTAATGAATTCTGTATCATCGATTACAGAACCAGTAAGTAATACTTTTTTTAGTTCTTGATCTATTTGTGGTTTCTGTGTTTTTAAATCTTCAAGTTTTAATTCAAGCATTTCTAAAGCTTTATTTTTATCTATTTGTTGCACTTGCTTAACTAATTCGTGAAATTCAGAACCTTTTAATATCATTTTTCCCCTATATTCTGAAATTTCTCTTAAATGACTGCGAATCTGATTCATTTTTTTTATTGCTTTACTAATTTTCGCAGATGTTATATCCACATTAAAATTTTCTTCTAATTGTTTGATTAATTCTTTTATATCCTCAATTAAGAATTTTAAAGCGGCTTCATTACGCTTCAATGGCGCATTTAGAAAGTATAAAAACTCAAGATCCACACATTCTAGCCATATATCAAATTCTCGATTAGTACAATCACATCCATGAGTAGTGATAACACCTTTGATATCATCATCAAAACCTTCAATTGCTTGCTCTAAAATGTTTTTAGCCCAAATACAGTGATTTGGAGGAACATGTTCATTTGCTTTATCAATACCAATAGTAGGATTTCCAAACAATCTAACAGGAACCATATCAGCAGCTAGAATTATCTCTTCAGGGGTTTCAACACATGCATCAAAATAAGCGATCTTTACCATATTTACGCAACATGAAATAATATATTGTCCTAAAATACTTAATGTTCTAAATTCTTAAATGTTTAAAAAAATATTTATTTAATCCTACAATTTAATCTATATATTAATATTAATTTTAAGAAGTTTTTATTTAAATGTCTCAGCAAACCATTCATCGTACTTTATCAAAAGCGATTCTTAAAGACGAAGTTAGGATTAAATTAAAGATTTGGAACACTTACTTAACAGGAAAACTGACTAAATTCGATAATTATATGAATTTAATTGTCAAAGATGCTAAGGAGATATATTTTGGACGTGGTGGAAAACGTAGTAAGGATTTAGGTACTGTAATGATCAGAGGAGCATCTATAATTTTCATAGGACAGGATCGGGAGAAATTAATATTTGGTATGGATAATGAAGACAAATTAATGTATAGAGAAGAATCTGAAGATATATAAATAAGAGATGTTTGCATATGGGAAAAGGTACTCCGAGTAAAGGAAAAAAAAATAAAGCGGCAAGTCATAGGACATGTAGAAGATGTGGAAGACATTCTTATCACCGCCGAAAGAGGTTTTGTGCATATTGTGGATTTGGAAAAACCACTAAACGACGCTCTCCTTCTTGGCGCAATCGAATCCCTGCTTTTAACGGGCAAAAATCATTTTATCGAAGTAAAAGAAAAGCTAGTGCTTAACTTGTCTTGAGTTTTTTAATTACTTTTTTCTTTAAAGCTGAACAGGTATTATATATTTTAAATAGATATCTTTATATTATTCATAAATTATTTGAATTTAATACAAACCTATATTTATTTGAAAATGAATAATTCATTAGTCGAAAGGTTTAATAAAGAACTCAAGAGATTAGAAAATTTTAGTGAAATAATTGGCAGTGCTTTGGTGAGAAGAAATGGTTTATTAATTTCTTCTATGCTACCAAGAGATATTGATGATAGAAAATTAGGTGCTTTAGCGGCTACTATGTTTCAAGCAATTGAAACAGCAGCATTAAGTTTAGAAATTAATCAAATCAAAAATTTAACTGTTGAATATCAAGGTTATCAATTTGTAATCATGGAAGTAGATCAAAACACTATCGTAGTTTCATTAATTGAATTAGATGCGAATTTAGGTTTGATTTTCATTGAAATTGAAGAAAGTATTAAAAATATAATAAGAACAACTTGAAGGTGATTTTTAATTTTAACAAAAAAACAAAAGGAGAGATATTCGAGGCAAATAATATCTCCGTTAATTGGAGAAGAGGGGCAAGAAAAACTGTCAAGAATAAAAGTCCTTCAAATTGGAGCTGGAGGTTTAGGTTTCGGAATTATTAATTGGATTGAAGTCATATAATTTAGCTAGCGCTTTTTACTCATACGCTATGAATTCTAGCAAATTC
>JBHLNL010000228.1:0-3477 GCA_048941605.1 Promethearchaeota archaeon
TGGGATATCATAAAACGGGCAATGGATGATGTATTTAATGTCATTCGTGAATATTCTGCAGTGGGACTTGCCGAAATGGAGTTCAGGTTGCAGGATTACGAGACTTTGTTTTATGTTTTTCCTGATACCGAAAATGCACTTGTTGCAATCATTCCAGCACTTGCAAATAAAGGTTTAATAGAAGTTGAAATGGAGAATTCAAGACGGGAAATTCAAAATATAATGAATAAAGAGGATACAATTAGACTGACCTCAATTTGAATTTTTTAAAAAATATCTAAGTAAAATATGATTGAAAAAAATTTGGAAGCTGCGGTTGGTATGTCCCGCAAATGGGATGCAAGAGATGCAGGCAGAGAATTGGCAAGAAACATAATTGATAAATTAAACTCACCTCCAAATTTCTTTATAGTATTTTCAACAATACATTATGAAAAAAATGGTGGTTTTAAAAATTTTCTAAACGGTATTTGGGATGTTTTGCCAAGGGAGACTCCCTTAATTGGAGGTACGGTTCCTGGATTTATGAATAATTTCGGCAGCTTTAGCAGAGGAGCAACTGCAATTGCTGTTTCCTATTCTAATATGGATGTTGTAGTTGGGTTTGGGAAAAACACTAAAAGAAATCCGAAAAAGGCTGCTAACCAATGTTCAAGATCTATTAAAGAAGGATTAAAAGATAGTCCATACAATAAAAAATTCTTACTAAATTTTGTTTCAGGTCCGGAAACTATGAAGATTCCAGGCCAAGGATATACAAACGTTGTTAAATCAGGTTGGGTTAGTAAATTTGTCTCATTTGCTTTTGGAATTTCTCAATACTTGCTCCAAAAGGGTACTGGTCGGGAAGACGAAGTTTTAGAAGAGATGGTGAAAAAGTTACCTGAGTATAATATGCTCTTGGGCGCCTCGATAAACAATTATGAAGGAATAAATAATTTTCAATTCTATAACGACAGAATCCTTACAAACTCTGTTGTTGGTTTGGGCTTGTCTACAGATTTGGATCTACAAGTTTGCACTACTCATGGCATGAAAAAGACTGATACAAATTTTGAAATTACAAAATTGAGCAGAGATGGACACATTATTCATAAAATAGATAATAAACCGGCTGTGCCGGAATTGATGAAAAAACTAAACTGGCCGGAAAACTTTCTTAATGAAAAAACGATGTATAACATTATACCATACTATCCAATATCACTTAAGAGACACCATAGAGAAGTACCAGCAGTCATGGCAGCAATACTTAAAGATTCGATTATTACTCCATGTAAGATTGAAAAAGACAAAGTCTCGATACTAACTGTTAGCGGTAATAATTTGTTATCGGCTGTAAATGAAAATCTAAATACTTTTATCGACATTAAGCCTTGCTTTGGTCTTTTTTCAACCTGCTTGACAATACTTCAAACATTGGGTTATAAAACCGAAATGATTAGAGAAGAAATAATGAATTTTTTTCATGAAAGCCCATTTGTTTTATTTTGGTGTGCAGGTGAGGGGACTTATTCTCCTGAAAAAGATATAACTTATGCAAACATGTCCTTTAATACTGCAATTTTTAGCCAGAATAAAATGGAAAAAAATTTGCTGGAAGATTTGACTATAAATGATTAATCTTCTGTTTCAATGTCGTTTATTAATTGTTTGATTGATTTTTGTGCTGATATAACGGCACCTTCCAGGGCTGGTAAAACTGTCCAGTCTCCCGCAAGATAAACACCTTTTGGTAAGTAATTTTTAATAAATTTTGGAATTTTAAAAAAATCTTCGTTTGCTTGATGTAATCCTATTTCCCATTTTTTTTCGTCAATAATTTTAAATTTCGAATCTTCGTCGGGGGATAAATATTTTAAATTAGATAAAACTTCATTTGTTTCTGCATCCGGAGAACATATTAATAGAATTGGTGTTTTTTCATTAGCTTTTGTTATATTCTTCCAATCGCAGAGTGCATATATTGTGAAATCTTCTTGTACGATAATAAGCCCCCATGTTTTCTGCCAAAGTTGTTTTGACGATTCGATTACATATAGCTTCATAGGATGTTCATCAATTTTTTTGAGCGTGTTTATCTTATCAAAAGACATTATTTTTAAAATTTCATTTGGTTTGATTGCAACAATTAATTTGTCAAAATTTAGTATGTTGCTTGAACCTTCTTTTTTAATTGTTAATTTAAAATTGTTTTCTAAACCTTCAATTTTTGTGCATTCAGAATTTAATAGTATACTACAATCTGATGAATTGATTTGTTTAATCAAATTGTTAATAAGTGTTTTTAGTCCAGATTTCAACAAGTAATTCTTACCAAAAAAAACATTAATTAATATTAAACCAAAATAGGCATTAATACTTTTAATATCTCTAACACCGATTGAAATAAGCATTCTATTTAAAAATTGTAACATTTTATCTCCAATTTTTTTACGGTACCATTCTTCAAAAGAAAACGATATTAATTTTTGCTCAAAATTTACTTTTCTTGCAAAATCTAATAATTTTTCTTTTTCCCTTATCCACTCTAATTTATTATCTTGACAATTGATTAATTCAGATATATCAAATATACTATTATTGTAATAAAAGGAGATGAAATTATTTTCTAGAGATATAACATCTCTTTCCAAATTTAAAGATTTTACCAAACTATGAACTTCCCCACCATCAACAAAAAATTGTGCACCAAGTTCAATGGGACAACCCAAAAATTTCTTTGTAAGTATTCTTCCGCCGAGTTCAGATTCCTTTTCTATGATAGTTAGCTTAATTTTATCCTGTAACTTTTTATTGAGAAGATAAGCTGCTGTCAATCCAGATAATCCTCCACCGAGTATGCCAATTTTAATTTTTTCCATGTTTGAACCTTGAATTTTTATTTTTTATCAAATATTTCCTTCGTAATTTTTAAAATATATTCAGGTTTTGAATACATTATTTCAGCTAATTTATTTAATTTAAAAATGTATTTTCCAACAATGTTTGAGTTCATCCTTTTTGGAAAATCGTAAAGTTTGAAATCTCCTCTTTTGAAAGAGTCTACAATTTCTGAGGCTGCCAATTCGCCGTATGAAAATGCTAAATGTATTCCCCCACCAATGGCAGGGTCAATGCCTGCGGCATCCCCAACTAAAAGTATGTTTGGTTGAGAAATTATGTGGTTTTGAGTTATCCAGGGAATGGGATGACTCTTCCATAGTTTTGAATCCGCCTGTATTTTTCTATTTTTTAATTCCTTGGTAAAGATTTTTTTTATATCTGCCCCTGATTTTTTAGAAAATATTCTAAAATCAACTAAACCATGATTCATTGAAGGTACATCATTTTCAATACATGGAAAATGCCAAACATAGCCTTGTAATCCCTCGCTTACAGGAGAAAAATCTAAAATGGCCTTGTTCTGAGCATGTTCTAAGTCAATTTGAGGATTTGCTTTAGCAAATATTTCTAGTCCTATTCCGAGATTAGTTT
>JBHLNL010000074.1:0-14354 GCA_048941605.1 Promethearchaeota archaeon
TTGAAACTTACTTGAATTTATATTATAACTTTCTTTTAAATTCGAACTTCGCTCAGAGTTTCGCAATAAAAACTATATAATAAATCAGAACTAGATATTAATTAATAAAACAAAAAGGAAAAAAAAATGTCAAATAAAAAAGGTTTGGAAGCAACACTCTCTGATTATATTTCACATCCAAAGAAATACTCCTTTGGATGGAAAGACCTATAAATATTAAATTTTTTTTTATTATTTTTTTAAATTCTGATAAAGAACTTATGCTTTATGAGATTTTTGAACATAAATTTTTTAAAATTTTTTCAGCTTTATTTGTAAAACCTGAAATTATATCATCGACATCCAATATAGAATCAATTAACCCACAGGTCTGTCCAACTGGTACAGCTCCATCTTCAACATCTCCTTTTGTATAAACTACTTCATAAGCAAGAAGATCTTTAAGATACTCGTCCATATCATAAGCTAATTCTTGGGATATTTTTTCTTCTTTTGTCATTACTTTTCCATGTTCTAAGCAATATTTATTTTTCAATAATCTGATAGGACCAAATCCTCCAGTAGTAAGCATTGTATCACTAGCAGTAGCAGGAAGTATAAGATCCTTATAATTTTGATGAAATTCACTCTCTTTAGAAGCAATAAATCGAGTTCCCATAGCAATAGCATCAGCTCCCATAGCTAATCCCGCAGCGACTCCTTCGGGGCTAGAAATGCCTCCACAAGCTACTAGTAATTTTTCAGGGTATTTTTGAGCAACTTGTTGAACTAATACTAATGTTGTAACTCCTTCATAACTTTGATGCCCTCCACCTTCAGTACCTGTTGCCACAATGCCATCACAACCCGATTCTACGATTTTATTAACTAACCATAAAGCAGGTCCAACATGAAAATGATACATATCAGTTGCTTTTTCTTTCCACATTTTTGCTGCAGCTCGAGGCCCTCCAGCACTAGTTAATCCATAAATTAATTGTTCCCTTAGTTTAGGATTTTCTTTACGCCATTGAGGGATTTTTCTTAGCAAAACCTTATGATCAGTTTGGATTCGAGCTACACGAACATTCAAACCAAATGGTTTATCAGTATGCTCAATCATATAATCCAATTGCTCTTTAAAATCTTTAACTGAATTTTTACCTCGTAATGTAGCATGGCTCACAACACCTAAACCTCCTGCCTCAGAGACAGCAATTGCTAATTTGGTTGTATAAAACGGTCCCATTGGAGCACTAATAATAGGGTATTTAATACCAAATTTTTCAGTAATTCTTGTTTTTATCAATTTATATTTCACTTGCAAATCTAAAATTATGATAGTTAATTTTTGCTTTTTAATAGTAAAAAAGTTATCGTTATTAATTCTATCAATTAATCAGTCTTAGAATAAATTCTATAAAAATGTAAAATAAATAAAAATAGAATTGTTAAAATTTATAACCACATTTCTTACATACATTTATTTTAGAGTAGAGTGGGCTGTGGCCAACATAACTTAATACTTTACTTTTATCTTCTTCTACTTTTAAGTCTCTTCCTCTTGCCCCACAACTGGGACATATTAAACGTTCTTCACTTGTGTATTCAGTTGTTGCAGTTGGTTTTAATGCAGATATTTCTGTTTCAGCTTTACTTAAATGGTTTTTTTGTTCTTCAATAATTTTTTCTTTTTCAGCCAAAGTTTCATTAAGTTCTGTTATTTTGTTTTCTTTTTTGGAGAGATCATCTCTCAACTCCTCATTTTTTTGTCTTAATTCCTCTACTTCTGACTTTAAATCGTTTGCCTGATTTTCTGAAATAGTAACAGTTTTTTTTAAATCGTATATCTCAGAATCAATATTTCTTAACTTATTACTTAATTCCTCGTTAGAATTTTTTAAGTTTTCTAATTCTTCATCTTTTTTTGCTATTTTCTGTTCAAGCTCGTTAACTTTAGCAGTAAATTCATCAACTTTATGTTGTAAGCCCTTTACAATTTTATCATCTAGACTCTCAGTCAAGTCTTTCATATCATCTTGAGAAATAAATATAACACCTCATACTTATCTCATTTTGTTAATTAAAATATATTAATAATACCTAGGATACTAAATTGAAATTTATAGCAATATATAATAAGTTTTTACAAGAATTTTATATTAGAATTTATATTTAAGCTTTTATTTTACGAATTTTTGTTGTGAGAAAGATATTCTTATTTTATATCAATTTTTATTAGCCTTATTGAGAAATAGAATATCAATTAAAAAATTAAAAAAATAAATGATCAATATAAAATTTAAAATAATTTAAAAGTGAGAATATTTGAGAAAAGTTGCAATTATTGGTATTGGAATTACGCCTTTTAAAGCAAGATACTTGGATAAAACTTATTTTGAACTTGCTTATGATGCTACAAAATTAGCACTGAATGATACACAAAAAAATGGAGCTGAAATAACCCATAAAGATCTTCAATCAACGGTATATGGAATATATAACGAGTTATTCGAAAGACAATTCATGCCAGATATTTTTACAAATAGTTATTTAGGAATGAATAATAAACCAGGAACTAGAATCGCTTCAGGAGGCGCTACAGGAGGGTATACTGTAAGAATGGCGTATGCTGAAGTAGCCTCTGGTTTATCCGATTTGTGCCTATGCATAGGTCTTGAAAAATGTAATGATTGTTATGATGAACAAACAGGAACCACCACACCTGAGGTTCTCAATTCAATTGCTTATTCCGCTGATATGACATATGAATATCCAATGGGAATGATGGCAGCAAGCTCCTATGTATCAATGGTAAATGCCCATTATGAAGAATTTGGTAATCCTACAGAAGAACAGATGGCTTATGTAAGTGTTAAAAATCATGGAAATGCGATTAAAAATCCAAAAGCACAATCTCCAATGAAAATAAATGTTGAGGATGTTATTAATTCAAGAATAATATGCTATCCGTTTAAACTATTGGACTGCTGTCTATATTCTGAAGCATCTGCAGCATTGATTTTAGCAAGTGAAGAGAAAGTAAAAGAATTAAAAGTTGAAAAACCAATTTGGATTACTGGCTTAGCAGCAGCAAACACAGATTGCTTTATAGGAAATAGAGAAGACATGGGAAGGCTATACTCAAATATTTATGCAGCTAAAGCTGCATATAAAATGGCGGGATTAGACTATAATAAAATAAAAAGTCAGATAGATTTGGCGGAATTACATGATGCATTTAGTGGACAGGAAGTTATCAGTTATGAGGAACTTGGATTTGTTCCATTTGGAGAAGGTGGTCCTTGGATTGAAAATTCTTATGAAAAAGTTGGAGAAGGGCCTTGGATAGAAGGGGAATTGCCATGTTGTCCTTCTGGAGGCTTAATAGGTTGCGGACATGCTGTTGGAGCAACAGGAATTATGAGTACAGGAGAAGCTGCTCTTCAATTAAGAGGAGATGCAGGAAGCCATCAAGTAATAATAGAAAAAGGTCGCGCTATTTCGCATTCTATAGGAGGCCCTGGAGCTGCATATGCTGCTGTTATTGTAATGGTAAATGAGGAGGGATTGAAAAAATTATGAGTGAAAAATTTCAGGATCATCAAATACGAGATGTAATAAGGATCAATTATAAATATACAATGGGTGGACAATCCAGATTTTTTATAGAGATAATGAAGAATAAGAAATTATTAGGTACAAAATGTACTAAATGTGGAAAAACATGGATGCCCCCTAGAATTAATTGCTCTGATTGCTATACCCCCGCAGATTGGGTGGAACTCAAACAAACTGGAACAATAGAGGTTAGCACAATTGTGTGGTATACTACTTCTGCCTTTATCAAAGCGATACCATATGGAATAGGATTTATAAAACTTGATGGTGCGGAGACTGCTTTACTTCAAGGTATATTCTCTGAAAATTTAGTTCCCTCAAAAATAAAAAAGGGGAAAAAAGTTAAGGCAGTTTTTAACAAGGAACGGGAGGGTAAAATGACTGACTTTTTTTTTGTTCCTGTGGATGAATATGAAAATTGGGTATCAAAATCAGAATATGAAGGAGGAGATTAATGATGGGACAAGCAAGGGAATATTTAAATGAAATAGTAGATAAATTGAATATAAATCAAAAAGCTCAAGATGTCTTTGTAACGAATATCGCAGGAAGAGATGTCAATTGGGAAATGTCATTTCAATTTAACCTTGATAATGAAGATCCTTTCTTTTTAGAAATCCGAAACCGGAAAACTACACTTTCTAATGGCAAAAAACCTGATGCAATCGTTGTAATGTCCGGAGATCCTACCGCAATCATCAGAATATGCGAAGGTAAAGGAGATTTTACTCATGCTATCTCAAGAGAGCAAATTACAGTCGAAAAAGGAAAAGTTATGGATGTAATTCGTCTCACAAGAGCAATAACGATTGTATTAAAGACTAAATAATTATTCTCTTATTTTAAACTACTTATTTTTCTAATGATTTTGTTGATTGAGTAATATGATCAGGTTGCCAATCGAGACTTTGGTGTTCAAAATATTGTTTATAAAGCTTTCCATATTTTCCCCCCATAGCAAGTAAGTATTCATGAGTGCCTTCTTCAATGATTTTCCCTTGTTCCATCATTATTATCCTGTCAACATTTAAAATGGTTGATAATCTATGAGCAATAACTATTGAAGTTCGACCAGCTAAAAGTACTTCAAGAGCTTCTTGAATTATTGCTTCTGTATAAGCATCTACACTTGATGTAGCTTCATCAAGAATGAGAATTTTTGGATCCATCAAAAGTGCCCTTGCGAAACTAATAAGTTGTTTTTGTCCCGCAGAAAGACCACTTCCCCGTTCCCCAATTTCTGTCAGTAAACCATCATGTAAATATTCAATGAGTTCTTCAGCATGAACTGCTCTAATAGCCTTCCAGAGATCTTCTTCTGAAGCATCTTGTCTGCCGTAGCGGATATTTTCTTCTATTGTACCTGAAAATAAAAATACATCTTGGTGAACCATTCCCAGATTTTTTCTATATGAGTCTAACTTCATATCTCTAATATCAATTCCATCAATTTTAATAGAACCCCCCTGGAATTCATAATAACGGCATAGAAGTTTTACTAAACTTGATTTTCCTGCCCCTGTATGTCCAACAATCGCAAGTTTTTCACCTTTTTCTATTTTTAGATTTAAGCCTTTAAACACCCATTCACCTTCTCTATAACAAAAATCTACATTATCAAAGACTATTTCTCCTTCCAAATTATTAACATCAAAAACTTTTGTATTTTGTTTCATATTGGGTTTCGAATCAAGAATATCAAGGATACGTTCATATGCTGCCATACCAGAACTGAGTTGGGGGAAAAATAGAGCAACAATCATAATAGGTCGGAAAAATCTCTGAAGATAGAGGATAAACATAAATACTGTTCCTGGATTTGTTATTCCTCCGAGAACAAATTGGCCTCCAAAATATACAATTATTATTAATGTAATTCCTGCAACTGTCTCTAGTAAAGGTCTCCACATATGAGTTACCGCTGTCAATTTAAATCCTGTTTTAAAATATTCTTTATTTGTTTCATTAAACTGCTTAGATACTTCAGCTTCTTGACCATAACTTTTACAGACATGAATTCCTTCAATTGATTCTACCATGGCAGCATTTATATTCCCAATTGATCTCCTATAAGCTCTACTAACAACTCTAGCAAGTTTTCTAAGGGAGAACATTAATAATAAAATTACAGGAACAGATATTAGAGTTATAAGGGCAAGTGTTATGTTTAACCACATTAGAATACCAAAAGTGCATATGCTAATAAGAAAATTACCTACTGTATCAGTTATTAATATGGTCGTATTTCCAAAATCTAACGCATCATTAGAAACTCTTGTATTTAATCTACCACTCTCACATTTATCAAAGAAACTCATGTCTTGCTCTTGTAATTTATCAAAAATATCCATTCGGAGGTTATCAAGAAAGAATGGTGCAAACTTACCTATTTCCCTTCGCTGTAAGAAAAACATTATCCACACAATTAAGAAAAGTAAGAAGTAAGCTAATCCTGTACTAATAACTAATATAATCCTACGATCTACCTTCGATAACTCATCAACGGCAATACCAATTAAAAGAGGATTAATAATTTCCGCTATTGTTGATATAAGAACGAATAAAGAGATGAGAAGAACGTTCTTTTTAAAAGGTGCAACTCGTCTAATATATCTAATGAAAAGCTCCCGATCTGTATATTTTCTTATAGTATGTTCACTAAATATTCCAGAATAAATTCCCATTTTATAGTTTATCCCTCTCTTTTTATATTTAATTCAGGTAATGTCATGTATTTTCCAAAAATACGTCTATAATCTTCTGAAATATGAAGTAACTCATGATGATTACCCTCTGCCACAATTTTTCCCTGCTTAAGTACTAAAATCTTATCAGAATTCCTGATTGTATGTAAGCGATGAGTGATTATTATTGTGGTTCTATTTTTCAATACATTTTCCATAGCATAACCGATTTTTTCTTCAGTTTCACTATCTACAGCTGAAACAGAATCATCTAGTATAATAATTTCAGGATCTGTTAGAAATGCTCGAGCAATTGCAACTCTTTGTTTTTCTCCGCCAGAAAGTCGTGTTCCTCTCTCCCCTACTATTGTTTCATATTTTTTAGGAAGTTTTTGTACAAATTCATCAACTTGTGCGAGTTTAGCTACTCTATTTATTTCCTCTTGGGATGCATTTTGCTTACCAAAAGCGATATTTTCTTTAATTGATCGTGAAAATAAATAAATGTCTTGTTCTATGTAGCCTATATGCCTTCTTAATAATTGAAGAGGGTAATCTCGGATATCTACTCCACCTAATAATATTGTTCCATTCTGTGGCTCATAAAGACGTAAGAGTAATTTTACTAAGGTTGTTTTTCCGCAACCTGTTGGACCAACAAGTGCAACTCTTTGATATGGATCCACAGTAAACGTTAAGTTATTAAGAATAGGGGGAGATGACTTGTCTCCATTTCTATATGAAAAAGTGACATTCTTAAATTCAATTTTTCCATTGAAATGATTTGACAATTCCATAAGATTATCATAACTATTTTCGATATCTTCTCTTGAAAGAGCAATATATAAACGCGAGCAAGCTGCAAAACCGCTCATCATATCATTTGTTGCCCATAAAATTGTATTCGTAGGATCTATAAGTGTTATTAAAAGTAAATTTATAGTAGCTAAATCACCAAGAGTCAGCGTATTTTGGATGACAAAAATACAGCTAACTAAAAATGTAGTTCCTATCATAATATATAAAACCAGCATTGGATAGTATTTAGATTCGACTTTGGTTTCCCCGATCCAATTATCTCTAAAAGCATATACTGCTATACTAAATCTTTTTCGTTCAATCTTTTCGGCTGTAAAAGATCTAACGATAGCAGCGCCGGTGATACTATCTTGTAAAACAACGGCTAGATTTGAGTGTTTTCTTAATCGTGCTGAAGCATAAGGAGAGATTTTTCTACGATAATATAAAATAAAATAAATGTATAAAATGATAAAAGGAGTAGAAATTAAACCTAATCTCAAATCAAGAAACTCAAACAATAAGAGCAGAGCTATTGCAACTTGAAAGAAAGGATAAATATAAAAACTACCATGTGAGACCATAGTATTAATTACACGTAAATCATTTGTTGCTAGGGCTTGTAAATCCCCTGTTCGAGTATTATCATAGTATCGAAGTGGTTTTAATTGAATTGTTTCAAAAAACTCTTTCCTCATATTCTGCTCAGTTTTTAAACCAAGATTATGCCCCAACATCATTGTAACATAATCCATAACATTACGAAAAATATAAAGTGAAAGACCTATAGAAACCATTAGTATTAGATTAGTTTGGTTTCTTGCTGTTACCAAATTATCAATAATATTTCCAATAACAACGGGGATAAGAGTTCTCGTCAAAGTTAAGACAATAATCCCTAGTATTACAGAAATTACTAAATATTTTTGTCTGTAAAGATGGTACAAAAACCAACTTCTATAACTTTTAAACTTTTTAAAATCCAAATTCATGATATTCTTTTAGTCTTAATAAGATATAATAGATAAAATACTTCACAAATTTTAATTCTTCCAGTAATCTTTTGAAATATCTTTTTTGTCATACTTTTTTATTTTTTATAACCTTATAATGACTTAACAAATTATTAGTAAAGTCTTGATTTAATTGAGAATTGTTGATTTACGTTCTGATACCGTAACTAAGCCATCTCCAGAAATGTGGGAAATGCTCAGATCATTAGATAATTCGAACATCGGTGATGATGTTGAGAGAGAAGATCCAATTGTAAATGAGTTAGAGGAAAAAGCAGCTAAGATTGTTGGAAAAGAAGCAGCATTATTTGTAACTTCGGGAACACAAGGTAATTTGGTTTCATTACTCTCACAGACTTGCCCTGGTGATGAGATTCTTTTGGAAGAATTAAGTCACATATACAAAAATGAAGTAGGAAGTGCTGCACGTATTGGAGGATTAATGATTAAGACTTATTCTTCTAATAAAGGTGTTCCTTCATTTGATCAACTTCAAATATTTATTCGTGATAGAGAGGATATCCATGAACCGCCTACAACACTCTTTTCTGTAGAAAATACACATAATTATCATGGGGGAGTGATTCTTCAACCAGAAACAATTAAGGATATGAGGGATTTTTCAAAAAGAAATGATTTGAAATTACACTTAGATGGAGCAAGGATATTTAATGCTGCTATAGGTCTAAAAATCCCAGTTACAGAATTTACAAAATATGTTGATAGTGTTATGTTTTGCTTATCTAAGGGACTATCATGTCCAGTGGGATCAATTATAGCAGGATCGAAAGAATTTATTATAAAAGCTAGGAGATATCGAAAAATGCTTGGCGGAGGTATGCGACAAGCGGGAATAATTGCATCTTTTGGATTAATTGCTCTTGAACCAGGATGGATTAAAAGACTTGAGGAAGACCATAAAAATGCGAAATTACTCTCTGAAGGGATCCAATCATTTAATTTTCCCATAAATGTACCAATCCCAGAAACCAATATTGTGGTTATCGAACTTATGAAAAAAGTAGATATAATTAAAATAATATCTGAGCTTGCCAAAGAGGGTATTTTGTCTTTCAATATTAGTAAAAAAAAAATAAGATTTGTAACTCATTATGGAATTATGGAAGATGATATACAATATTCTATTCAAAAAATAGCTAATGTATTAAGTAAATTCTTAAAAAATAGATGAATATTTGAAGTAAAAAGTAAAAAAAATATTATTCTTTATTTAAATCTAAATCTTTTGCATCATCTGCTACTAGATCATAATATTCAATATCATTTAGATTACCACTAACATTCTCAGTCCAATGAACTTTAACGGGCATACCAATATATGTATCTTTAAAATCTATATCAGGATTTAATTCAATCATATATGTTGTATCTGCACCATCTTGACGGATTAGAACTATTGGTTTTTCTTTAACTTCACCAGACTCGGGATCTTTTAAATAGGCTATAGTGTAGGTAGAAACTTCACCAGTTTCTCTCAAATCAACCCATTGGTTTGGCTTTATTAAACAATTTCCACAAACTGGTTTAGGTGGAAAAAAGACTCTATTACACCCAGGACATTTTAAACCCACTAACTTCTTTTCTTTTAGCTTCTTCAAAAAAGGTTGTAAGTGTGTAATATCAAATTTAAATTTATAATTAGACAGATACCAACTCCCTGGCATAGTTCTAGTTCTTACATAATCTTTTTTGATATAATCTAATGATTTTCTTCTTGTACGTTTAGACATTTTGAATCACCTCCATTTTCGTTGTGGTTCATCTGACATTACCATCATTGTACATAAATTAAGAATACCTCCCCATCCATGACCTATAGCTGTGTGAACTGTTTTTGGAACTTGATTGCTTGCCTTTCCCATTATTTGAAGAGCTGCCACTGCAGGTCTTTCTAAGGCAGAAGCACCAATAGCATTTGTAGAATTAACACCTCCAGAACAACATATTGGTAATTCGCCATTTAAAGCTGTTACTCCATTTTCATACATTTGTGGGGCTGTTGTTTCTTCGAATAAACCTAATTTTTCAACCCACATAAGTTCTTGATTAGGAAAAGGAGCATAAACTTCTGCATAATCAATTTCTTTCCTTGGAAATGAGATACCCGCCTGACTATAAGCTAATTCAGACGATCGCATTGCCCCTAATTGTTCAGAAGGATCTATCTGACCTGAACCGCCAGCATCAATTCCAAGAACCGCAGTCTCATGAGCTATACTAGCAACACCATTAACATAAACGGGTATATCACACATATCTTTAGCTTTTTCTTCAGTTGTAAATAAAACTGCACAAGCACCATCTGATGCTGGACATACCATGCCATACCGAAGAGGATATGAAATATATGGAGTATCTAAAACCTCCTCAATTGTAAGATTAGGCATTTTAAGATGAGCCCACCAAGTTTTTGCTGCATTTTGTCTGTTTTGTACAACTACTCTTGCTAAATCTTCTTCTTTTATCTTAGATTTACTCATATAATTGGTTGCTTGATAAGATGCTACACCTATTGCTGCTCCTGCTGATAGAATACGTGTTAACCTTTCATAAGTAATTCCTAGTGAGTTGTAGATAGTAATTTCACCATATGCTACACTAGCTAAACCGGTAGCTGTATCACCCTGACTTTGTTGTTCAAAGGCAACAGCTAGAACAGTATCAATCCCAGGAATCTCTCCCGCAACAGAATAATATCCGGCAATTCCAACAGTGCCACCAGTAGTACCACCTGTAGTAACTCGCATTAATGGCTTATGCTGAGCACCTAACCAATCGGTCATCCAAAGTTCAGGAATGTTAGCTCCCTCGAAAGCAGGCATATTGCCTGTGACATAGGCATCAATATCTTTAATATCTACACTTGGAACTTTTTTTAAACAATCTTCTATTGCTTCACTTACTAATTCTGGCATATTTACATCTGATCTTTTTGAAGCATGTTCACTAAATCCTGCTGAAACTATTGCTACTTGACGACCCATTTTAATTACTCCCCTCTAATATATATAATATGTTATTTTGAGCACACATCCCTATTTGACCAGAAGCAACAGCTTTCTTTGCCCCTTTAACTTGATATCCATTTGCCTCACCCTTAAGTTGTTTAGCTGCTTCGATAATTCTTATTAACCCAGTAGCACAGGGAGGATTACCTCCTATTGCACCCCCAGAAGGATTGATAGGCAATTCACCTTCAATATTTGTATCCAGACTTGAACCTTTACCCTTTTCAGTAAAACCTAGCGCTTCAGTAAAAATTAATTCTTCATGAGCATAAGCCTCAAAAAATTCAGCGACATCAATTTCATTTCTTGGATTACTAATTCCAGCAGACTTAAAAGCCTTTTTACCGGCTGCTTTCATTGATTCACAAGTTGACAAGTCTCTATCACCGAGATAATAAGTATCTTGACTATATCCTACACCAGTAATCCAAACTGGGTTTTCAGTTATTTTTAAAGCTTGTTTCTCTGGTGCTAATAATAAAGCTGCAACTCCATCACATGGTTGAGCAACCATTAACTCTGTAACTGGATCCGAATAAATTTCTGAATCTAACACATCTTTAACAGTAATATTTGCATTTTGAGCCTCTTTTAGAGCTAAAGGATTTTTAGCTGCATTTTTTCTATTTTTTACCGCAACTTCAGCAATATCTTCAATATTAATACCATAGTTTTCAATATATGCTCTCATCTGGAAACCTCCAGCTGTAATATCATTAACGTATGCTAAAGGTCTTTCCCAAGTTGGATCCGTCTCATACAATCTAACAGAATGATATGGAAAGCATGATGCCATGCTTCCACCCCAGACAACAGCTAATTTATGGTTTCCCGATAAAATTCTCATTAATCCATATAAAACAGCATGTGCTCCATCCATTTCTACTTTACTTTCATCTGCCATATATCCTCCGCCAACTTCAACCGTAAAACAATTTGATATTGTCCGTCCTTCGTAATAATCATTAGTACAAGATATAACGGTGGTTATATCCTTTTTCTTTAAACCTGCGCTATCAATTGCACCTCTTACAGCTTCAAAAATCATATCATATCGCCCATAATTTGCATCTGAATATAATTTTACTTGTTTATATCCAACAATACCCACTTTTTGCATTGTATTTATCACCTCTCACATTTTTGAGAAACCTTTTATATCTGAAGGGTCTCCTTTAGGGTTCTCTTCCCATTCTATTTTTACTTTCATTCCTATCTTCACATCTTTAGGTTCAATATCTAATAGGCGGTAAACTATTGCTGTATCACTTCCATCAATTTGAACCATTCCTATTACTTGAGGTTTTCTTACTTTTCGACTAGATCTATCATTTACTTTGTAATAAGTAATAGTATAGTTTTTTAGTATTCCTGTATCTGTTAACTCAATCCAATTATCATTAAGAGATAGCTTTTCATTGCATTTTCCGCATATTTTTCTTGGTGGAACGAAAACAATTCCACATTTGGGGCATTTATTTCCAACTATTTTCTTATTCTCTAGAGCGTCATAGAATTTATTCATGTATTGCCCAACCCAGAAAGCAAACTCTGCTCTAACAGGCCCCTTATTAGTAATAACAACTTTTTCTTTACTCATATTGATTTTATTTTATATTAATTTTAATATGATTATTAATATGAATTAGTTATATAAATAATTTTAAAAACAGTGGATTCTCTTTATATCCGACATATCTGGTTGATTTTCTTTGTTAATTTATGATGAGAGAATTTAGATCAAAAAACTACTTTACTAAATAGATAAGCTATTTTTTTCTAAGAATATTTAAAAAATTCAATATTACAATTCAAAGAAATTATTTTAAATATTAAGAGTTGGGTTAAATGGTTATTCAAAAAGGAAATGTGCAATGTATAAATGATGAAATACTTGAAAAACTTTCTTTAAAGAATCGAAATAAGTTCTTGAATTACAACTTAATGTCCTATTTGCCGAAAGAACAATTAGATTTTCTTAAGAAAGCTCAAAAGTTTTTTATCACATTTGAAAAGAGCAATAATATTACACATAATGAAGATTTTTATGAATGGATTCCTGCAATCGGAAGAGAAGGTTTGGTTACTCGCCTAAATAAATTTGAGTTTTTAGATTTGAATTTTGAACCACATGGATTAACTACTGAATTTATGAAAACACTAGCTTCTGATTTTTTTGATCCTCAATTTACTATGGGAATGGGGGCTAATATTCTAGCAATTAATCCATTGTTGGTGCATCATGAAGATATTGAGATTCGTTTACAAGCATTAAAAGAATTAGTTACTGGGCAAAAAAATGGCTGTATTTGTATCACAGAGCCTGAAAGAGGTTCAGATGCAGTTCATATGTTAACTACCTGTGATCAACAAGATGATGGAAGTTTCATTATAAATGGTGAAAAAATATACCAAACAAATGGGCCAAAAGCAGATTGGGCAATAGTTTATGCTGTTACCGAAAAAAATAGTGGAAATACAATGGGACAATTTTTAGTCAATACCTCATGGGAAGGCTGGAATGTTGAGAGGATTAATATTCCTTGGACTCCAAGAATTTATCTTGGTAAAGAAACTTTCACAAATTTAAGAATCCCCCCAGAATATGTCTTGGGGAAACCAGGTCAAGGCAGAGAGCATTTATTTGAAGGGCTCAATATTGAACGTCTAGGAATTGTTCTTCTTAATACCGCAGAAGCTTGGAATGCAGTAACTCACGCAGTTATTTATGCTAATATGCGAAAGCAATTTGATCAGGAAATATTAAAATACCAAGGTGTTGGATTTCCTCTATCAGATTTATGGGCTGAAACGATGAATCTTACTTTATCAACTTTAAATGTATGTCAAATGGTAGATAAAAAAATGGAGCAATTTGGAACCCTCCCTAAGGAATTTAGTTTAGCTTTAATGGCTACAGCATCTCAGTTAAAATGTATAAGTGCTAAATTAAGTCAAAAAACAGCTTATGAATGTGCCAACTTGATGGGTGGTGCAGGTGTTTGTGATAACACATTGATGCATGATCTTTTAGGTGTAACAAGAATTCAAGAGATTGGCGGTGGGACAAGACAAATACAACAATATATAATGAGTTTGACACTAAGACAATTATTTAAATTACTCTAATAATTTTTCTAATTTATTTTTATTTTCATTTTTTTTTCAAAGTTTTAGATTAAAATAAATTTACTTAAAAGGTAAAAAAAAGTTCAATAATATTACTGAGA
>JBHLNL010000075.1:0-14338 GCA_048941605.1 Promethearchaeota archaeon
TTGAATCTAATTTATATTGATCAGGATAGGCATCATTTTCCTTAAGATCTTTATCTGTGATAATCTCCTCTTGAATGATGATATTATTTAATCCATCTGAATTACTTTTCTTAGAAGTAGTGGGAATAGTAGCGAATTCTATTTTTTCTTTTAATATATGGTTCAGTAACATTTCTAAGATCTTAAACTGAGAATATTCAAGCACCTTTGAATAAGATCCGATATGAATCCATAATTTGCTTTTTTCTCCATCTTCCCATTTAAATGAAATCTGAGTTTTATTATCTTTAAAAGTATGATAACTTGACCATGAATTTACCTCTTTAATTAGCACTCGAATGATCCAAACCATTTCTTCTAAGGAGAATTTGATTATTTTGCCTTCCCCACTACTTGGTTTTTCCCAAGAGCCGTTATTCTTACATTTGATTAGTCTAAAGAACATAAAAGGTTCATTTTTTGAAGCACTTTGGATAATCAAACCTACTTTTTGACCAAAAAAACTATAACTATGATTATCAACCATAATTCTATCAAATATTGTATGCTTTTAAAGAAAAACAGAGTAAAAATTTAGTATTTTTGTCGAACACTCAAATATTATTCTACCAAAAATTTTTTTAATTTGATATATTCAATGTCTTTATGGGAACTAAAAAGAACAAATTATCGGAGAATGAAGTTGTTAAATCTACTCAATATCCTAATACAATAACTACATTGAAACTTGATTTTAAAACACTTGGTATTAAGCCCGGATCTATAATATTGATGCATAGTTCATTAAGCAAGATTGGATGGACAGTGGGTGGACCCGTCGCTGTCATTAAAGCATTAACAGAAATTTTAACAGTAGAAGGAACATTAATAATGCCTACTTTTTCAGGTGACAATACAGATCCAGGTTATTGGGAAAACCCTCCCGTTCCAGAAAGTTGGTGGGATATAATTCGTAATGAAATGCCCGCTTATAATCCAAAAATTACACCACCTCGCAAAATTGGAATAATTGCTAATACATTTAGAAATTGGCCTAATGTTATTCGAAGCGAACATCCTGTATCCTCCTTTGCAGCATGGGGGAAATACGCTAATTTCATCACAAAAAATCATGAACTGAAAGCTGATTTAGGAGAAAATTCTCCAATAGCTCGTGTCTATCAACTTAATGGGGATATATTATTAGTAGGTGTTCCCCATGAAAATAATTCCTCTCTGCATCTTGCCGAATATCGGAGTGAATATCCAAATAAAAGAAAAAGATTAACCGGTTCTGCAATGCTAATTGACAATAAAAGACAATGGGTAGAATGGGAAGAACTTATTCTTAATAGTGATGATTTTGAGCAAATAGGAGCAGATTTCGAGGTAAAAATCAACTATATTCCTGGTAAAGTCGGGTTAGCAGATGCTAGATTATTATCACAAAGAGATATCGTAGATTTTGCAGTTGATTGGATAAAAGAAAATCGGAGAGCTAATTTTTAGACTATTATATTTAATTTTTTCAATTCTGCACGTAAATTAGTATCTGGTAAGAATAATATAGTCTTTATATTTAATTGTCTCGCAGTTAATATGCATGAGCGAATATCGTCAATATAAACACATTCTTCTGGAACTAAATTAAATTTTTCAAGTAATTTTAGATAAATTTCAATTTCAGGCTTTACAACTTTTTCTTGGCCTGAAATTACTATTCCATTAAAAAGTGAAAAGAATTTATGTTTATTTTTCATAATTTCAATTGTTTCTACAATAAAATTAGATAAGATATAAAGTTTGTAACCATTAGCTTTTAATTCCTCAGCTATTTTCACATTTTCTTTTATTGGGGTAAGCATTTCCATCCAATGTTCAAAAAAGGTTATTATGAAAGCATTATCTTCTGGGTATTTCTCAACAAACGCTAGTTTAGCTTTTTTAAGTGAAATGGAGCCATTATCTAAATTTAGCCAAATGGTACTCCTAATTATTTTAGTTATAAAGGTTTGGATGTAATTTATATCCTTGGTAAAATTGAGTAAAAATATCTCTGGTTTAAAATCTAATAATACATTTCCTAAATCAAAAATTATGTTTTTAATCATAAATTCAAAATAACAAAATTACTGAAATGAATTAACATACAGAATTAGTAAATATTAAAAAAATTTTTTTTATTAATTAAAATAGCATAAAAAAAGTGTAGACTCATTAGAGATAATTGCCTTTCAGGACCAAAATACTGTCCGGAGTGTGGAAAAGAATTAGCAACATATGATTTAGAATGTAGATATTGTGCTACAAAATTAATCCAAAATAAAATAAAACAAAAAAAAAGAAAAAAAAGCAAAATTGTAATAAAATCAAATAAAAAATGATGTAGATGTTTGAGAAAGAAGAGATTAAACGTTTGCAAGAGGTATTGATGAATTCATGGCCAGCACACCATTATTATTTTTTAAATGGATGGGTATTACGCTTTACTGATGGAGTAACTGCTCGTGCAAATTCTGTTTTTCCTTTAAGTTATACGGGAAATTTAGATTATTTGGATAAAGATATAAAAATAGTTGAGAAAGCATATAAGGCTTATAATTTGCCAGCAATATTTACTATTCCGGAACATTTTGAACCAAGCAATTTAGATAGTAAACTGCTAGAACATGGATATCAGCAATTAGGCTGTGTTACACATACTATGATAATAAGTGTTCAAGAATTAAAAAGAGAGATAATCAATGAAGAATTTAAATATAATTTCTATTTTGAGCGAGTTAATGATTTTTCAAATTTTTTGGCGCAATACTCTAATAGAGATAAACAAGCTCAGAATGTATTAGACGCATTAGCGAAAAGAATTAAAATTCCGCAAAAACGTTTCATGATAGCGAAAAAGAATAATAAAGTTATAGGGACACTTATGGGAATTTTAGATCCACTCAAATTTTTGTATATAGTTGATGTGTTAATACATCCTGACTTTCGACAACAAAAAATTGCCACATCAATGTTTTACAAACTTATAAAAGAATGGGGGATTCCAAATGGAGTAAAAATGATTTGGTTACAAGTTGAGACTGAAAATCCAATCGCTATGAATTTATATAAGAATCTTGGATTAAAAAAAGCTTATAGTTATTATTATCTTGAAAAAAGCAAAAAAAAATAATAATATATCTTCTATATTAATTCTTAAAATAAGCCATAATAGGATACTGCACCATATGAATACTTCTCATCTAAAGAAATAGCGCCACTTAAAAAACCAGAATCGATAAAATTTAGGAAATTTTTGATTTCTGGGTATTTGTCATAAATGAAATCGAGAAGCTTTTCAAAATAAATAAAATACCGCCCATAAGGAATTCTATATTCTATAAATTCTTTATAATTTAAATAAAGAATTAAAAAGCGCGCAAACTGAATATTTAACTTCTTATTAAAACTATTGAAGATGCTAAAAATCAACTTTTTATAATATTTTAAATCAATGCAAAGCACTATATCTATTAATTCTTTTAATTTTCCATAATTTGTGATCATTGACTTCATTAATTCCCTAATTTGATATATAATAATTTCAAAAAGATTTTCTTCTATTTGATATAGAACAATTTCAATTTCCTCTTCATTCAGATAATCTAAATAATCATTGTAGAGCAAAAATTGAATTACACTCAAATTTTTAGACTCAAATCTTTTTGCTATTTCTTCTTTAAATACAAGAGTAGCAATGCGGTCTCCTGCTTTTGTTAACTCTTTAAGTAAGGGAAATGCTAAATTACTATGGATTAAACAAGTATCATAATTATTTTCATGCCAAGCTTGAAAGTTTGAACAGTGAGCCCAGAATAATATTTCTGGATTAATCCTAATTATTTTGCCCCCCGGAATCTCAAATGACCTATCTAATTTTTCCACAGCATCATCAATAGAATTGACATCAGTGAGATCTTCATTTTTATCTGATGGTATATTCAACAATATATATTTGCAGTGCATAAACAATTTATTATCTACATATATGTTAGTTTTCCCATTTTCAAACTTTAGATCGAGGAACTTATTTATTGTATATTTTACCATCAAGAGGTATAGGTATTTCTTATGATTTATTTCTTTGTCTATAAAGTATAATGGAATTCCAATTAACAGTTAAAATTAAATTTAAAAACAGAAAGATATTTATTATGAACAATTTAATAAAAATCCTCTATGATAGAATACCTTTCTATTCAACATTAGGTTTTGAATTGAAAGAAATCTCTAGTGGAAGAGCTATTTTCGAAATTGAAATAAAAGAGAATTTGACTCAAAATGGATTCGTCCATGGTGGTGTCCTAGCATCCTTAGTTGATTCCACATGTGCATGTGCGGCAATTTCTCTCATATTACCTAATGGATATGTTACAACAATTGATTTACAAGTAGAATTTTTAAAATCAGTTTCTAAAGGACGTTTGAAAGCAATAGCTAAATGTCTAAAGAGTGGTAAAAACATATTTTTTTGTAAAGCAAAAATCTGGAATGAAAATGGGGATCTTATATGTACAGGAAGTTCGCAACTCCTCAGAATACAATAAATCAATTAAAATCCACGGATATTTTTTTCTTTTTTTCTCAGAATTTATCATTACTATATTTTACATTTAAGTAAGTGATATAATATACGTTTAGTAAAATTTTTTTATATTCTGCTATTACAGAAATCATATTTTATCGTACTTTTTTAAATTAGCAATAAATTAAAAATCATTGACATGAAAAAAACAGTAAAAGTTATTGTATCCGGAGATGGTGGTGTTGGGAAAACATCATTTCTCAATCGCTTAATTCATGACAATTTCGACGATAATAGAGAATTGACTAAAGGAGTTGAATTTTTCTCTAAAATTCTTAAAATTAATGGACATGAATATAATTTTGTGATATGGGATTTTGCTGGTCAAAATCAATTTAAGCATTTATTAACTGATTTTGTTGATGGTTCTATTGCAGCTTTTATTTTATTCGACTTATCTCGTATAAACACTCTTGAAAGTGTTGAAGAATGGATAAAAACATTAAAAGCTAATGGGAATATCTCTAGTTTTATTATTGGAACAAAATGTGATATTGTTGATCTTAATGAATGTAGAGTTTTTGATGAGTATATTTCAGATATTGTGAGCAGATATAACAATATAATAGGATATTTAAAAATATCCTCAAAAACAGGATATAATGTTAAAGAAGCTTTTAATTCTTTGATAAGAAGAATTCCAAATTAATTGATATAAAAATTAAAAGATTTATACTTTAGTAATCCAACCAAACTCATCTTCTAAATCCAATCGTTGGATTCCCGTTAACAACTCATATATCTTATTTGTTATCTCACCAGGTTCTCTATTATTAAATACTCTTTCTTTGCCTTCTAAATTTACAGAAGCAATTGGTGTAATAACAGCAGCAGTACCACTACAGAACACTTCTATACATGATTCTTCAAATAATTCTTTATATGAGATATCTCTCTCTTCAACCTCTATCCCTAGTTTTTTTGAAGCAAGATTTAAAATTGATTCTCTTGTAATTCCTTCTAAAATCGTCCCAGTCTTTCTTGGGGTTGCTAGCTTACCATTAATCATTGCGAAAAAATTTGCTGCACCAACTTCTTCGATATATTCCATATGAACAGCATCTAAGTAAATAATTTGTGCAAATCCTCTTGCTTTTGCTTCTTTTGCCGGTAACATTGTCCCAGCATAATTACATATTGTTTTTGCTGACCCTGTCCCTCCTGGAGCTGCTCTTGTGTACTCCTTTGATATTTCTAAATCAATTCCATTAAATCCTTCAGGAAAATAAGGTCCAACGGGAACTGTAAATATAATAAGTTTGAATTCCTCTGCCGAATGGACTCCCAGAATTGGTCCAAAGCCAAATAAAATTGGTCTAACATATAAAGCACCTCCACTATCATAGGGCGGAATATACTCCTCATTTGCCTTCACTACGCTCTTCACAGCTTTAACAAATTTATCAATATCATATTCAGGCATCACCATCCTACGAGCACTAAAATTAAATCTTTTTGCATTTTTTTCTGGGCGAAATAATGTAATTTCTCCATTTCTTGCTCTTAAAGCTTTCATTCCTTCAAAAATACCTTGTCCATAATTCAATACACAAGATGCTGGTGAGATCTCAAAATTTCCAAATGGAATTAATTTCCCTTCATCCCATTTTCCATTTCTATAATTAGCCATAAACATTTTTTTTGTTTCAATGAAGTTAAAACCTAATGAATAAAAATCAATATCGCTTGGATTAACCATAACTCTCCATCTCTTTTTTTTTAATTAGTAGTATTTATATATGAAGCTTTTGTTTAAAAGTCTTATCAAAAAAATTTAAATAAACCAGCAATTAAAGCTAATAAATATATCAAATATATTTTTTGACAGTTTTAATTTATCCAAATCAAAAAAAATCACACTAGTGAGGAAATAATATGAAACTTTTTCATAAAATAAAAATCAAATTTGCATAAAATTTTTGAAAACTAATTAGTTATTTGAACATATGTCTTTACAAAAAGTAACTACAAAAGATATTATAGAAAAGAAAAAAAATGGAGAAAAAATAGTTACTATAACTTCCTATGATTATTCATTTGCAAAAATAGTAGATGAAAGTGGTATTGACTTAATCCTTGTAGGAGATTCATTATCTATGGTTATGCTTGGATATAAAAATACTCTGTCGGTAACTATGGATGAGATGATTCATCATACTAAAGCAGTCAGTAGAGGTGTGTCAAACGCATTAATCGTAGGAGATATGCCATTTCTTTCTTATAAAATAGATTTGATTGAAGCTGTAAAAAATGCAGGGCGTTTTATTCAAGAGGGTGGTGCAGAAGCTGTAAAAGTTGAAGGAGGAACGGAGATATGTCCTACGATTAATGCAATGATTGATGCAGATATTCAAGTTATGGGCCATATTGGTCTCACGCCACAAGCAATCTATCAGTTTGGAGGATTTTTAGTACAAGGAAAGACGATTGAAACTGCTAAAAAATTAATATTAGATGCAAAAAATCTAGAGGAGGCAGGAGTATTTTCTATTGTTTTAGAAAGTATTCCTTGGCAAATTGCAAAATTAATTACAAAGAGTGTAGATGTCCCAACTATAGGTATTGGTGCAGGACCTTATTGTGATGGCCAAATATTAGTTATACATGACATGTTAGGAATTTTCACAGATATCAAACCAAAATTTCTTAAATATTTCGGGAATATTGGTGATTCTATAAGGCGTGCCTTGAATGATTATAAGGATGAAGTCATAAATGGGCAATATCCTGATCAAGAACATGCATATGAATTTCCATCCCTGGATTTAAATAAAATAAATCAGTGGTTTAAAACTGTTGATATATGTGAAGAAGCTCATAAATTGATATAGAAATTATATTTATTTTTTTAAATATAAAATACGTATTATTACGATATCTAATTTAGTTATTAGTAAAATCACGGAATTTCTAATTTATAAATAAAATTATAAATTTGTATTTATAGTTATAATATATATTAGTTTGAACATTTTAGAAAATCACTCGATATATAATAGTTTGAAACGTAAAGTGGGAACATGTAATGGCTGAAGAATATGATTATCTCTTTAAATCAATCGTTGTAGGAGATGGAGGGGTTGGTAAAACTGCTCTCACTCTCAGATTCAGTAAAGGGTTTTTCACAGAAGATTATAAAATGACCATTGGCGTAGATTTTCATGTAAAAACGATTAATATCAATTCAATTGAAGGTCCTATACGAGCAAAGCTTCAGATATGGGATACAGGTGGACAAGAGCGATTTAGTTCAATTAGACCAATGTACTATCGGGGATCTTTAGGAGCATTATTAATTTTTGATCTTACAAACTCTGCAAGTTTCGAACATTTGCCCCAATGGATAGAAGAAGTAAGAGCAAATGTAAAAACTGAAATTCCTTTACTACTTGTGGGTAATAAAAGCGATTTAGTTGATCAACGAGCTGTTTCTTTAGAAGAAATCAATAATTTCACTAGTAATTTTAATTTATTTTATATGGAAACTTCTGCAAAAACAGGTGAAGGAGTAGGTGACTGTTTTTATATTCTAGCATGTTTAATGATTGGTTCGGGTGTTCCTGATCAATTAATTTCTAGTGGTATTGTATTTAGTCCTGGGCAAGTACCAATTACCGCTATAGGAACATATCCAACACCTATGGAACGTTTAGAACCAGAATTTGATTATGCAGCTCCTCCTGTTCCAGAACCTATATCCTCTCTAACACAAAAGACTAGTTCAACATTTAAGCCAGAACCAGAATATGAATTTGAAGCACCACCAGTACCAGAGCCAGAATTTGAGCCAGAATTTGAGCCAGAAATACCTCTACCGGACTCTCCAATTGCAAAATCCCCTAGTCAACCAATAGAATTTGAATTTAAGACTCCTGAGGAAATATTATCTAAAGAAATTTCAGAAGAACAACAAATTACTTCTTCTGAGCCAACTCTTTTTACTAGTAGAGAAGATACATATAAACCAAAAGCAGTCCCATTTACTACTAATGTTCCCGTACCTGCTCCACCACCTAAAGAATTTCAATCTACAAAGATGATCCCTTCTACTGGAGGCTCATCTACAAGTACTGCTCCTTTTTATGCACCTCAAAATACTAAACAACCTAAATCAGAATCTTTGATGGATTACTTACCTGAGCCAATATATACGAAAAAAGATAAAAAGAAACTCGAAAAACAGAAAAAAAAAGAAGAGAAGGAGAAGAAACTTCAAGAGGAAAAAGAAAAACAAGAGAAGTTATTAGAACAAATGAAAAAAACAAAGAAAGAAAAGAAAGAAAAGCCTAAAAAAGAAAAGAAAGAAAAGGTAGAAAAGATAGAAGGTAAACCAATTCCATCTAAACAAGCACCAGATGTTATTACAACACCCTCCCTTTTTCAAACTTTATCTCAAAAAACTGATGATACAGAAAAAGTAGCAGTTTCAACTTTTATGCCATTTATAGCAAAAAAAGAACCTGAAACTCAAGAAGCAAGTAAATTAAGGATTATACCAAATGTGTCAGATATCCAAAGCAAACCTACATCATTCACACCAGCTGAATCGACACAAACTTATCAACCAGAAATACAAAAAACATCAGCTAAAGAAATTATTGTTTGTAAAAAGTGTGGAGCGATATTATCAAATGATTATCAATTTTGTAATAAATGTGGGACCGAACTTTAACCAATCTATTAATTCTTAATCTTATTGATTTTAAATTTACTCTCTTAAAATTTATTTCTAGTTGATTTCAAAGGTCTTTTCCACATATGGGACAGGTACTCCACATTTTTTTAATTTTAGAATTACAATGAACACACACTTTTAATTCAGGATCAATTTGTGTTTGAGGTTTCCCAAAGATTGTAGCATCATCCGTAGTATATTCTTGAGAAACAGCTGTTTCTGGAACTTTAATCTGCTCTTGAGGTATTAAAGTTGATTTTTCTACCATTTCTCGTGTAACATGGGCTTTTGGTGGCGGTGCCTCAGTCGGAGGTTTTTGATATTTTTGAGGTGCAAATAAAGGCTCATTAATTTTCTTTGTAATTGCTTCACTTTCTCTCGATGATTCTAAAGATTCAGCTTCTCCAATTGGAACTCCAACTTTATAAAAGAAATATTTTCCATCATTGTTTTCTATGACTTTCTCTCCATCCTCTAAAAAAACTTCTACATAATAAATTATAATTGAGCCAATTGGAACTTCTGCAATTTCTGCTATGTAATAATCCATTTTAGATTCCATTTCCATTTGATACCAAGATTTTCCCTGATCAGCACTAAAAATTAGATTTACTGTGAAAATAGTTTTATTAAAAGTTTCCTCAGTAATTTTTACGACAATTTTAATTGTTTTTTTCGCTTCTTTTGATGCGGAGATTGCTTCTGTATCATCCCAAGCAGCTCCACATTTAGGACAATTAGTAAACCAATTAGGGTATTCAAATCCACATTTAGTGCAATTTTTTGTAAAATAACGTGTTGTCTTAATTCCAAGTTTTTTTTTTTCTTTACCCATCCTTCTGATTAAAGATTTTTGAAATTTAACTCCCAAAATAACTTTCTAATAAATAAATAATAACTAATCCTAAATATATTTTTTTTCTAGCTTTACTATTTAAATTTCAAATCTTACTAAGAGCTTTATCAAGAGAAATTAGTTAAAAATAAAAAAGCATTTCTTAGGAAATATTTAATTCCTTTACAATCTTCTCTAAGTCATTAATAAAATTCTGTAAATGGATTTTTTGAACATGTGGCATAACAACTATTCTAATTAAGTTGAAATCTTCAAACTTTCCCACCATCCAATTTTTTTTTCGTAATTTCTCATCAATTTTGCAAATACTATCACTATTTTCTGTTGTAATTCCGACAACATTCATTACAGGATTAGTTGCTAATTTTAGGCCTTTTATTTCGTTGATGCATTTAGCTAAATATTGTGTATTTTCCATACACTTTCTTACAATTTCAATAAATCCATTTATCCCTAATGATTTTAAGATCACCCAAAAGGCTATTACTGTTCCTCCTGGTCTAGTTCCTACAATATGAAAGTGTTTAAAATTTCCTCCAGCTAAATATGGAATTTCAAATCCAAATTTTTGCAAAATTGATGAATCTCTTAGAAAAAAACCTCCAGATGGTATTATCCCTAATCCCATTTTATGTGGATCTGCTGTTATAGAGTCAACAGACTTTACAGAAAAATCCCACGCTGGTATTTTATAATTCAAATATCTCATAAAAGGTAAAACAAAACCTCCAAATGCAGCATCGACATGAAAAAAAATATTCTCGTCTTCCACAATTTTACCAATATCTTCTATTGGATCAATCAATCCCAAAGATGTAGTTCCTGCAATACCAACGACACCACATGTATTCTTATTTATAAGCGATTCAAAATGATTAAGGTCTAATTCAAATTTATCATCTAAATTAGCTTTTTTAAGCTTAATTCCTAGTAAATTAGCTGCTTTATCAAAAGAAATATGGGCAGAACAAGGTACTACAACTTCAGGATTAGAGATGTCTGGTCTTAATTCTTTAGCAATTCTCATGGCTATTAAATTTGCTTCTGAACCACCAGTAGTGAATGTACCAATTATATTTTTGCCATTTAAAAGTTCAGCAATTTCAGCAACTAACTCTTCCTCTAATTCAGCTGTTCCTAAAAATAATCCGGGATCTCCAAGATTTTTTGAGATATATTTCATGTAGATTTCAACCCCAAAGTCAAAAGGCTCAGTACACATGGATCCTAATATAGAACCTGACTTGTATGAGTAATCTTTTTTTAATTTTTCACTGAGAATCTTAAGTATTTCTTGTCTTTCTAATCCTTCTCTTAGCATTATTGCATCTATAAATTTATTATCCTTTCTTATTTCTTTATAAATTGAAAATCTTTAAAGAATTAAAATTTTATAAATTAAAAAACATTCATAGGATCTACTATAATTTAGTTTTGAACGTATCCAAAATTAAGAGAATCTGTTTGCATCTCTACTAGAATATTTAAAGATAATACTATTAAATTCTTTGCCCAAATCAATTTTATAATGATTTGCGAGACATATTATTGAAAAAAGAAGATCAGCTAATTCTTCCCCCAAATTAGACTCTAAGATTTTCACCTTTTTTGGTTTGTATGATTCAATAGAATTAATTTCTCGTGCAACTTCTCCTAATTCTTCCATAATGGCACAAACCATTGATAAAGGAGGCCAATATCCACCATGTTCACGGATCCATTTATCAACTTGCTCTTGAACTTCTATAAATAAATCCTTTATTACCATATATATAATATTATATGGTATTATTTAAAAAATAGAAAATAAAAAGTTAATTAAATAAATATTCTCGTTTCCGAGCTTCCCATTCAGCTCTTTTTCCAGGATTGTATCTATTTACTTCACTATAATATCCTGTAACTCTTGAATATACTTTAACATCCACAGAATGACATTGTGGGCAACTAAATTGAGAACCTCTAAACATTTTTCGACATGAAGGGCAATAAATGAAATCTATCGTATATGCAAAATATGCAGTGTTTGAATTAAGACAAATATTTTTTGTAAGCTCCCATAAGCCATTAATATCTGGTTTTTGTTCCCCTAACCATATATGAGTAATAACACCACCATTAACAATAGGATGTAAATCACCCTGTTTTATTATTCGTTCAGATAATAGTATATCCGCATCATATCTAAAATGATCAGAATTAGTATAATAAGCTGATACACCTTTTGATTGAACAATGGCTTTTTTTGGAAAATGTTTTAGGTCTAATCTAGCAAGACGATTACTTGTTGATTCTGCGGGTTGTTGCCATAGGGAATAATATTTTTTATCTCTTTCTGTCATTGTATTACACTTTGCAACCATGTAACTTAATATTTTCTTACCTAGCTCATATGCTGTATCATCTTCATGTAATTCATAATTAGTCAAACTTTTAACAGCTTCGTTCAATCCTGTAAATCCGATTGAGAGGTTCTGATCGTTTATATTAAAAATAGCTTTGCCATCTATTTTACCACTACATAGAGGTAAATGTCCAGTTTTTAATCTTTTTTCCATTAAATCCCATTTCTTTCTTAGTATTCTAGCAGAAAGCTCTATTTTCTCATCCAAAGTTGAATAATAATCATCTTCATTTTCAGATAAATACGCATAACGTGGAAGATTTAGACTAACACTTTGCAATGACCCTATAGTAACGTAATTTTCCCACACATTAGCAATTTTCCTCTTCTCAGGATCAAGAATACATTGTTCAATAATTTGATTTCCACTTAAAAATTTACGGCAACATTGGCTATGAATTTCATCTGGCATCCAATCTGGACACATATTAAGAAAATATGGGGTTCCCATTGTTGCAACCTCTTCCATTATTTTTAAGTAAGATGGCTCAAATTCATATATCCATTCTTTTTTAATCTTAATCTCATGTTTAGGAAATGCAAAAAGTTTACCATTATGATCACCCTGAATATATACATCAGTTAAAACATCAAAAAGCTTAAGACATTCATCTTTAAAATCACCATATTTACCTACTATTTTGCCATGAGGCCCTACAGCTGGAATATTTAGTAACCCATCAGGTATTGTAGGAGTGCAAGATATTGAAGTAAATGGTACTTGCCCTCCTCTTGCAGCAAATATTTGATTAGTTTCAAAAATCAAACACTGCATTGATTGCTCAATTTCTCTAGCAGTTAAATGACGTGCATATGGAGCTAAAAATGTAGTTATATAATCATATCCTTGTCCTCCACTGAATTCACCCTGAATAATTCCAAGCCATTTAGCAAGATGAGTCACCGCAACACGTAGGCTTCCCGCGGGTCCTGATTTACTACAGTGTGCCCAACTTTCTACAGGAGGTAAGCCATACTCTAAAATCATACGTGGATCCCATTCTTGGCAGAATGGTCTTAGATCAAAATATCGCAACATATGAACATGAATATCTCCATATAAATGAGCATGAGCTTCTTCAGAATCTAAAATTCTTAATAACGCATATTCGTCTGATATTCTGTTTGCAGCCCAATGATGAATACTTTCCGGATTCATATCTTGATTTGCATTTTCATCTACTCCATACTCTAAAATAGCTTCATAATCCATTAATGGCATTCCAATTCGAGTGTATAATTTACGTTCATCTTCAAAATGTTGTTCTGATAATATTGAGCACACTATTTCTCTAATATGTGGACCGGATAAAAAACGAATTCCTGAAGAAATTATTCTCCTAACAACTAATTCAGTGATTTTATCTGCTGATTTCTGGTCTAAACCTGTTTCACTAATAATACTTTGCTCAATTTTTACTGGATCAAATGGTACTACATCACCTTCAGTTCGAAAAACTCGCGGTAATAATTTTGTTAAATATTTACGTCTTATCTTTTCAACTTCTTTTTCTTTTAATGGTTTTGAATCTGATACTAAGACCAAAAGATATCTTCCCCTTTTTCAAATTTTATTTACTCTATTATAATATAATAGAATTAAACACTATTTTTTCTTATTAAATTTTGTCGGCAATATGAACTGAATTAACAGAATTATTAACTGTTTATTATCGTTAATATTTTACCTCTTTTGATATAAAAATTTATTTATTTTTCAAATTTAAACTTATTTTATTAACAGTTTATTTGATATTATAAAATCTGTCTATTAAAATTACGAAAAAATTCTTAATC
>JBHLNL010000076.1:0-14306 GCA_048941605.1 Promethearchaeota archaeon
AATATAGTGATTATATTGGACTTAAGGAGGATATTTATAAAGTCAGTAATCAGGTTTCGCTCAATCATTTATTTCTTTATGCAATTAATAAAGCAAAAGAAAAACGCTTAATTGGAGCATTATATAATGAATATATTAATTCTATTAATGCAATTAGTAAAAAAAAACCAATCTAAAATTATTTCTTAATGATCTATCATATTAAATGATAGGACGAGAATTTAATTATAAGAAAGATAAAAATAAATTAAATAAAAGTAATATCTTGATATTCTGAATCTCCAATATCTTTTTTGGCTACACCTAGCTCTCTAACTTGCTGATTCAATTTTAAAACAGCATCTCTTACAATTTCTTTTTGTTTTGCCCCTGTGCATACTATTCTTCCGGTTGAAAAAATTAGAAATACTGTTTTTGGGTCTTGCATACGATAAATCAATCCTGGGAACACTTCCGGCTCATACATAGCATATTCCATTACAATTGCTGCCATATTAAGATCAATATTAGTATGGAGATCACCTGAAGCTACAATATTTTGAATAGTAATCTCTGGATTAGCTAATCTTATTCCCGCTTTTCTTATATTTTTAACAACCTTATCCACAACTCGTTCTGCTTCTGCAGCTTGCCTAAGACCTGTAACAACCATTTTTCCCGTAGAAAAAATCAATATTGTCGCACGTGGCTTTTCAATTCGCATAACTAAACCCGGAAATCGTTCTGGGTTATATTCTACCTCTGCATGACGTCTTGCAATTTGATTAAGGTCGATTTTTTCTGTTATTTCTACTGTAACAGTTGCTACGACATTCTCTATTTTATAATCTAAATCAGTTTCATAATCATATTCCCCTTCTTTTCCTTCTTCTCCTTCATCCTCTTCTAAATCTTCTTCGTCTTCAAATTCGTCAAATTCATCTTCAAATTCGTCATCTGACATGATAATAATTAGTGATAATTGTGATTTAAAATTTGTAAAATAATTATATTCTTTATTTCTAGGTTTTTTTGTTAATTTTATTTAAATAAATCTTCCTTTATAAAGGTGGTAGATTTAAAAAAGAATAAAGCTAAAATCACCAAATTTTGATAGTTATTATTTTATTAAAAAATTATTTTTCTTGAAAATTAATGAAAGAAAAAGAATACATAAAAATTTTTAAGAATCAGTCGAGATATGGGTTAGAATTTGTTTTGTTAATTGTATAAAGGCTTGTTCAACATTTTGACCTGTTTTAGCTGAAGTAATAATCATTCCCATATTATTCTTATTTGCATAATCCGATGATTCATTTTCACTTATTTTGATTTGTTTTTCCAAGTCAGATTTGTTTCCTATTAATATCATGGGAGCATCATTTCTAGCATCTCTGAAACTTTGTACCCACTCATCAAGTTTTTCAAAACTTTTCTGGCTAGTCATATCATAGACCAACAAGGCTCCATTAGCACCCTCTAAGTAAAGCTTTCTGAGAGATTTAAACGACTCTTGCCCACCTAAATCCCAAATCTGAGCAGAAACATCACCATAACCTTCAATACTCATATCTTTTTTTAAAAGATTAACTCCTAATGTTGATTTATAATTTTCTCTAAATTTATTCTCAATGAACCTATAAACAAGTGATGTTTTACCTACACTTGCTTCTCCAAGCAAGACTATTTTTAAAATATATGACATTAAATATCACACATTAAAAGACTTAGTATTTATTTTATATTCAAAGTATAGTTTACACTTATTAATAATTTTCTAATTACCGTTTAAAATTGTATATAGAACTTTATTGATCTTAAAATCTGTTTATTAAAAAAAGGAATTACAAAAAAAATTAGTTTAACTTAATTTGTTTTTTTTGGAACACTATCATAAACTCAATCTCTCTGAAACACGACCATAAAATTACAATAATTCTCACCCGTTTGTAAGCAGCATCCAAGTTCTTGAGCAAAACAATGGCGATCACTTAATTTTTCTACAACACCTGCTAATAATCCAGCTTCAAATGAACAGAAGCTTCCTGATGTTTTAATGCCTTTTTTAATTAAATCTTTTATGGATGAATGGTCTTTTAGTGTTAATTGTATAATTTCATCTGTGCTTTCTGTAATCTCAACGAATCCGAGGTTAAATTCAGAAATAATTCTTTTTAATTCTTCTGGAATTTGAGATATATCTTTAACAGGCTTAACTTTTAATATAGTTCCTAACTCATGCCCTAAATAGTAAAAAATTGCCTCTAGTTGATGACCTAAAGCTAATAATGCCCCAACTTTCATATCTCCAATATCTTTGCCCTCTTTTAAATTCTTTCGCATCTGGGCAAGAATTTTAGAGAGTAATTGCCGATCCATTAATTTTCACTTTATTTTTAATTTTATTTTATATTTCTTCTATTTTTATAAAATTATATTTTAACTGAAGATATAAACGCATAAAGAATTGCATCAATAATTTCTTCCTCTTGAATATTTACCGATAATCTCTTATCTGCTACTATTAATGTGGGAACTGATGTAATACGATACTCCTGGGTTATCTGTCGATTTTCTTCCAAATCAATAGAAACTTTTTCAATTAATAATTTTTTTCCAAACAGTGAAATATTTATTCTTTTTAACATTTCTTCAACGGGTTTACAAGGTGCGCAATGATTTGAAGAGAAAAATAAAATTTTCGGATATCCTTGATTGATATCATTATACATTGTCTAATCTTCTTTATATTTATTGTATAACTCTTTTATAATTGCTTGAAATGCTTCATATACACCATTTCCAGTTTTTGCGCTAGTTTTGTAATATCCAAGGAAATTTCTTTCTTTTACTAACTGTATTGCTTTTTCATCATCTAAATCTTTATCATCAATTAAATCAATTTTATTTCCAAATAAAACAATCGGTAGATCTCCCGTATAATTTTTAATATCTTCATGCCAACTTAATATATGATCAAAACTATCATCATCAGTATGAGAGAATACTATAATTGCTGCTTTACTACCCTTATAAAACGTAGGTCGCATGAAATTAAATTCATCTTGTCCTGCTATATCCCAAAAGAATAGTTTGCAGTTATCCCCTTCAATTTCTTCATCATATTTTGAAAATTGGGCTCCCAGTGTTTTGATATAATCTTTTTGAAAACTCCCTTGTGTATATTTCTTAATTAACGATGTCTTTCCTACTGCTCCATCCCCTATCACTGTAATTTTAAATACAAATCCTTTACTTTCTTCTTTACTTCTCATTCGATCTCACTTTGCATAGTTCAATTTGCGGAATACGTATACTAATCTAATATAAGTCTAACGTATACAATATAATTTTTTTATTTATTTTTATTTGTTATTATTTTATATTAATAATAACAACTCATATTAAATATTTACATTGAGATTCATGGTCCAAGATCCACAAGATATGATGTTCTGTAATCAGTGTAAAATGAATGTATACCCTTCAAGGCCTAAGTTTAATATTAAAATCTTTGGAATTATGGCGGCGTTACTACTGATTATATTTACTATAATCACTATTATATCCCTTACTATTTTTACAGAGATAATTCTTCTAATTTTTTTTTTATGGGGTTTTATGATAATAAACCCTTATCTCGTTTATTATGGATTACACAAAAAGCAATATTGCCCAAGATGTTATAATAAAACTATTGAAAAAAACTTAAAATATAAACCATTTGGAGATAAAGACCCAGAAATTTATAAAGATTTAGTTCCTTCCCAAAAATCTCCAGTAAATTGGTACTGTCCATATTGTGGTACTTCTATACATGGGGATTTTTGTAAATCTTGCGGGAAAAAGTTTGAAATTAAAAGGTAAATTGAATAATGGAATTATTAGAAAGAATTTCAAAAATAATAAGAAATTTTACAGATTTGAACATAAGACTTGCTGTCGCAGAATCTTGTACAGGCGGGTATGTCTCCAATATGTTTACAAATATTGCTGGAGCGTCAAAAGTTTTCGAAAGAGGGATTGTATGCTATAGTAATCAAGCAAAAATTGATTTAGTAGATGTAGATCCAAACATTATTGAAAAATATGGAGCTGTATCAAAAGATGTAGTTAAACAGTTAGCTTCTAATGTAAGACTACTTTCAAATGTTGATATTGGAATTGGAATTAGTGGTATTGCTGGACCAACTGGAGGGACTTTAGAAAAACCTGTGGGGCTTGTTTATATAGGAATTTCAACTGAAAAAATGACAACTATCGAGAAATATAATTTTGAAACAGATCGGATTAATTTTAAGAAGAAAGTTTTAGAAAAATTAATCAAATTATTAGAAGATTTACAAAAGACAAAACTTATAAAAAGATTTTAAAAATAAAGTTAATTATCAACTAATTTTCCATTCTCCATGATTACTTTCTTTGAACCATCTCTATATTCTACTGTCATATTTGCTTTTGGAGTAGTCACAAAATCCCAATGCATTTGAGACGCTGACGTTCCTCCAAAGGACTTATTAAACCCAAAAGCAACGTGAACACTTCCATTAATTTTTTCATCTGTTAAAATATATCCAATTGCTTTAGTTATAACAGGATTACAACCAATACCAAGCTCACAAACATTATAAGTTCTTAATTCTGGAACGTTATTTTTTTTATCTATTTTTTCACTTTGTTTAAAAGCGTCTATTAACAGGTCTAAATCATTATCAGCAGATATTTTATTCATCAATAATTTGCCATCTTTGAATGTGAGATCTACGTTTTTCAGAATTTTATTAGAATATCTCTCAATCGTCAATGGACAAAAAAGCTTACCCTCTCCTTGTTTTTCATTAGGTGGGAAAAAAACTTCACCAGCAGGCAAATTTCCCCCTAAATCTCCTAATGCAATTTGTTCATCAGAAAGTAATCCATCGTCAAGAATTTTAGCTCGATTTTCTATTGAAACCCAAAAATCAGTCCCAAGATCATCAGTCACATAGACTTTTTTAGCATTGTCAAAAAATTTTCCTAAATTTGTAGTTATACCCGTCAATTCTTCTGATGGAATGCTCATACCATCAACAATGAATTTTTCAAATAAATCATAGTCAATTCTATAGAAATCAGCGGCTTTTTTTGAGGGCCAAGCAGCATAACACCATTTTTTTCCTGGAGCATATTCTTCTTTGAAACCATATAATATTTCCCGTATTGGAGAAATTGACTTCTGATAAGCTTTTAATTTTTCTTCTGGAGCATTATTACGTATTAAAGGATCCTCTGGATACTCAATTACTATATAAGCATCGATATTTTTAATCATTTCAATATAATGTTTTGGTGGTTTTTCCAATGTTTTCGTAGAAATTTGATCATCTTGCCATAAAGTTTCCTCAAAATAATCACTTACAGCAGTAATATGTGGTATTCCTCCTTTTCTAAGAACACTCAAACCTATTTCTTCTAGGAGCTCTTGACAGTAAGTAGCTCCTTTTATAAGAATGAATTCACCCTTTTTTCTAATATTAACACTTTTAGTGATGTTTTCCGCACATAATTTAAGCTTCTTCTTATCAATCACTACAAAATCACCATAAAATTACTCACTTGAATTATAAAATAATTATTAAGATAAAAACTATATCTTTAGAGCTTCAGCTCAAAGACAGAATAAAGTAAATAATAAAATTTTGTGGTAATGAAACTTCTAGAAAAAATAAGAGAGTTCGGTGGGATCATTTCATTTTTGTCTTTCACGTATTTTTCTTTCTATATTAATTATATGTTAAGACTACCTATAAGAAATATTAGTTTCTAATTAAATATATAAAATAAAAAGAGATAGTAAAATAATCAAAGAATTTAATATAAAGAATATTTATAATTAAAATTATTAAGGGAAGAAAATATTAAAATCTCAGTACTCTTAAAATAAATCTTTAAAATGGTTGTTCGAGAAGCTGGTCTATTATTCAGAGGATTTACTTTAGTAAAAAAAAGTTACCATAAGACATCAAAGGGTAAAATTGATCCAGATTTAAGAAGTGGATTACTTACAGCTATTTTAAATTTTGCTCAATCTACTTTTTCAAAAGATATGGTTGAATATTTTGAGGGAAAGAAATATACTATTGCATTCACTGAAGATGAAATCATTGCAGAAGATAGCTTTGAACCTGAACTTATTATATCTTATGCAATTTTAGATAAAGAAAAAAAAATAGAGAAGTACATACGCAAAATTATTCAACCATTGCTGAAGCAGATGTCTAAGGAATTTAAATTGCTTAATTCTGGAAAAAATTTATCAGAAATTTCTCAGTTTAAAAATTTTAAACAAAATCTTGATAAAATTTTTGGTACTGATACTGAAACTATTGAACAAAAATTAAAAAGATTATTTTGAATAACTTATCTCTTTATGCAAAAATCTCTTTTATTCTATCTTATATTTATTTTTTTTAAATACCAAAAGATTAAGGGTAAAGCAATTGTTGCATCAGATATTATTGTAGAGTATTTTGCCTTTTCACTTATTTTACCCCATGATATTGCCTCTCTCAAACTAGCACCGCTTAAACCCCCTGGTTCTGGACGATCCATTGTAATTTGGATTGCGTATGTGGCAGAATTTGGGCAAAATTGTAATGATTGCATTATAAAATTCTTAGGAACTCCTCCTCCAAGAATACATATCCCTGCAGTTTTGGCATCCCAAGCTATATTAACCATTTCTAACATATCTTTAAAATGATTTAAATTTAAATTTTGGTAATGAAAACCTAGTTGCATCGCCAATCCAGAATCAGTAAATGCAGGACAAAAAATCGGTATCTTTTTATCATAACATATTCTAAGAATTGAGTGGGAGTTTTTAGGAAGTTGAGATCCAAGATGAGATAAGAATGAACTTACAGACATTTGATTGTCTGGTATTTTAATTTTCGAGATAAAATCTTCAATTCTTTCATACACCTTATTAGGCATAAAAACATCATAAATTCTATTTATTTCCTCGCTATGCAAAACTTCATCATTGATTTCATTTATTTGAATACTACCTTGTAAATGATGATAACCTAGAGCTTCTGCAAGGTCGTGTGTTAAGTTTGCTCCTGTAGTCACCAAAACATCAATAAAATCCTCTCCTATAAAATCATATATAATCCTTTGTAATCCTACTGGAACAAGTGCTCCAGCTAATCCAAAGAATTTTACACATTCTTCATTAACTATCATTTCTTTATAGATTTCGCAAGCTAAAGCTAATCTTTTGGCATTAAATCCCGTATTTTTTAAAGAATTCATCAACTCAACGATGTTTGTATCTTCGTTGATTTTGAACTGTTCAACATCTTTTAGGATTTCTTTAAAATTTTTTTCTGGCATTTAAATCATTGAATTTTTTTGATTTGAAATAAAAGAAATAAGTTCTATTATCAATTTTGCTGCTAAATTACATGTCATTTTATTTTCTAAATCTAAATTAGGTGCTACTTCAACCAAATCAAACCCTAATATTTCAAAATTTTCTGATATTTCTTTTAACATTTTCCACAATTCTCTATATGTAAATCCTCCTGGCATAGCAAAACCTGTACCAGGAGCAATAGAAGGATCTAATGTATCAATATCTATAGATATATATAAGTATTTGACATTTGATTGTTTAAAAAATTCAATAATTCCTTTCACATAATTATTAAGTCCTTCTATCATCTGATGGGCTCTCAAATATTTTATATCTTCAGATTTTACTATTTCTAACTCTGGAATGTCAATATCTCTAACCCCAGCGATCAGTAGATTTTTCTTATCAATATATTCCAAATCATAGATTCTATGAGATACAGTTGCATGTGAATAAACACCTTTATCCCACTCTTGATAAAAATCTAGGTGAGCATCAAATAATAAAACACCTATTTCCTTTTTATTATTAAAATGGTCACCAACTGCTTTTATTACAGGGTAAGAACAGAAATGATCCCCCCCTATCATAATAGGAATTACATTTTCATTTTTACTATATAAATTTTGAACAAAAGATTGTATTGTATTGAGATTTCTTTCCACATTAAATTTTTCAATATTTATATCTCCAACATCAACAACTCTAAATTGCGTGACATTTTCTCCTAGTTCTGTTGTCCATCCAATATCATTTGTCACATTTCTAATTTTTTCAGGGGCGATTGATGAATTAGGTAAATCAATTGAAGTTAAATAATCCCAAGGTATTCCAAAAATAACGAATTGAGTATCTTCATCGATTTCTCCACCAAAATCAAAAAAATTCATATTATTTTATACCTTTTTGCTGTATAATTCACATTTTATCAAGGGTTTCAATTCCTAAGATATTCAAACCTATTTTAATTACGATTTGTACACATTTTATAAGTAATAATCTTGCCTTCTCTAATTTTTTATTCTCTGATATAACTTGACATGAAGAGTAAAAAGTGTTAAATGTTTGACATAAAGTTAACAAATATTGAGCAATTAAATGAATACTATAAGTTTTTTCTGCTTGATCTACAATTTCAGGGAAATATGTTAATTGATTCATTAAAATTACTTCAGTTTCATGATTTAATAAATCCCAGTTGATGTTTTTAGTGATTTGAATTTCTGATTTTGAGATTATAGAAGCAATCCTAGCATAGCAATATTGGATATATGGGCCAGTTTCTCCTTCAAATGAAATGCTTTCATCAGGCTTAAAAATAAAACCTTTAACTGCACTATATTTTAAAATAAAGAATTTTAATGCAGCTAAACCAATAATTTTTGCTCTTCTTGATTTTTCAGATTCAGATATATCAGCATATCTTTTGTTTATCTCAATAAAAGCTAGTTTTTCTAATTCCTCAATCACATCATCTCCATCAACAACAGTACCCTCTCGAGATTTCATTTTCCCGCTAGGTAAACTAATCATTCCGTATGCTAAATGATAATTATCTCCCTTAAAACCTAACATATCCAATATTGCAAACAACCATTTAAAATGTTGAATTTGAGGGTCTCCAACAACATGAATAGATCTATCATAATTAAAATCTTCCTTCTTTTTATAAGCAAGATATATATCCTGAGTAATATAAATAGTAGTGCCATCACTACGGATTAGGAATTTATCAGGTAGGTTGTATTTATCGGAGAATCTTACAAAAATAGCTCCATCTTCCGTTCTTTCAAATATCCCTTTTTTTAATCCATCTAGAATAATCTCTTTGCCTTTAAGGTATAAATCAGATTCAAAATACTCTTTGTCAAATGAGATTCCCAGTTTTTCAAAAGTGACTTTAAAACCTTCTATTGCCCAGGTATTCATTCTATTCCACAATTTTAAAGTGTTTTCATCACCCATTTCCCATAATCTTAATAAATCATAAGCTTCTTGTTCAAGACTTTCACGTTTCTTTACCATTTCACTAAACTTTACGTAATAGTCTCCAACATAATGATCACTTTTCTTATCTGGTTCCTTATTATTCCCCCATTTTTTATATGCTAGCATACTTTTACAAATGTGAATACCACGATTATTATATAGATTTACTTGAAAAACTTTATGTCCCTTATATTCAAGTAAATTAGAAAGTGATTTACCAAGTAAAATATTTCTAATATGACCAAAATGAAGAGGTTTGTTTGTGTTTGGAGAAGGGTATTCAATAACAATTCTTAATTTCTTTATTTTTTCTTTATCACTAATATCTCGAATCCTTCCATAATCAATCCCCGAATCAAATATATTTTTAAGGATATATTTAGGCTTGACTTTAAAATTTACATAAGGACCAACTGCTTTAACATTATCTAAAAATTCAGTAAGTTTTATTTTATTCTCTAAGTCTTCAGCTAATAAATTAGGAGATTTTTTTTTAAATTTTGCAACTCTAAAACAAGGAAAAGCATATGTGAAATCGATCTCTGGAGGAGGAATTTCCACTAAAGCTTCAATTTCCTCTACTTTAAGCTCTGATATCTGTTCAGCTAAAATTTTTGCGATTGCTTTCTTGTCAGTGAATTTCATTTTCAAAAACGGAATATTATCGAATAATTTAGTTATTATAAAGATTCTAATTTAGTTCTGTTTTGTAAAATATATCTAAAATAGCTCATAAAATTTATGATCGAAGAGGCTTCATTTTGTAAGGCAAAATTCATAAGATTCAAATGTAAACTGTATTTAATGGTTAAAATAAGATTAAATAATCTTAATTTTATATTGCAATCATAAAAAATCAAATTTTTTTTAGAAAGGATTTGATTTAATTTCTTATAACTAATTTTGGATATTTTCACGACAATGACAGAAAAAAAAGACAATTTTATGCTAAAATGGAACGATGACAACGGGCAATTTATTCCAATTGGATCTGACGCAGATATGAACGAAGGAATTTTCATAGAACTTGTTGAAGACGAAGGGAAATGGAGATATTTTTATATTAAAGGAGCTTCGTTAATATCAAGGCGTACTGCGCTTAGAGCAGCAAATGGAATATCAAAAGTAGGATATATTCACCCAAAAACGAATATGCGGTATGGAGTTGACTGTAACCTAGAAGAAAAAGTATCTCCGTATGAAGATATGCCTGATACCCTTAGAAAATCCCAACGTTCATGGTATAAAGGTGAATATAGGCAGTATTAAATTGTATCTTCTTTTATTTCTTTTAATTCTAATCTAATTTACTCCAGAATTCATCAGGAGTGTAGTATTTTGTAATTTTAGAAAATGGACATGCTGAAATGCAGTTTCCACAGTCACTACTATTTTCAACCCAAAATTCAAAGCATTTCTCTACATCGACATAATATTTATTGACACCTGGATTGTTAGAAATCGTAGTAGGATTAAATGTAGGATTCTCTTCTTTTGTGATTGCCTTGGGTTCACATGCTTCAGCACATTTAGAACAATTTTTACAATAAAACTTAACTTTTTCTATAAATTCTCGATTGACTTCATCAGAACTTAAAGGTAAATCCGTAAAAACCTTACAAATACGCAGTCTTGGACCAAATTCAGGAGTAAGTAGAAGACCATTCCTACCTAAAGCACCAAGTCCAGCATCAACTGCTAATGGGATACTAAGAGCCGTATCATTACCACATTGAATAGCCCTATAACCTAGATTTCTTATAAATTCACCTAAACAGGAGATTATAAATGCCATTTTTGAATATGCTATTGCTGCAGCTGCAGCTGCTGGTTGAGTTGGTGCTGTCGAAATTGCATCCTGATCCATTTCAACTCCCATTACAATAACTTTATCTACACCTTTAGGTAATTCTATTGGTTGATCGTATATTGAATCTACGGCTTTTCCTTCACGAATTTCTTTTTTTGCTTCAGCTTCACTAGTTTGATCGGGTCTCACAAATCCTGTTTTGTAAACCCATTTTTCATTAACATCTGCTATACCTACTAAAGATGCTCCATAGAATTTTGCTGCTTTTTTTATAATTTTCGTGAAACTTTCTGAATCTTCAATTTCATGTTTATATTTCATCCAGTCTATACCATAACCAGTATCTACCAAACCTTTCCTTTCCCATGTGAAAGCATAAGGAAATCGTTCGTAAATAGTCCAACCTGCAGCGACAAGAGCAAAATCTATCCTTGAATAACCCTCTTTCTTTGATTCAATATGCTTCTCGATATTGGTATCTATCATTTGATTGTATGTCGGTAAAGACTTGTCCCATAATCTCCTAAATAACATATTATATTTCTGCTTAAAGCGTTGGTATATTGACTCATCTATTTCGTACATTTTCTAACCTTTCTCATTTTATTTAGGTTATATTATAATTTTATAGCACTAAATAAAACTTTTTGATGAAAAAAATATATCTGTAAATATTCTTATAAAAATTATTCAAAAGTGGTTTAATACATGAGTAAACGATTTATAAATCAAATTGGGTCAGGCGTGGATCAGCACGGACATAATAATGATTGCACTAATGCTGCCATTAAAGCAATTAAAAACGCCATCTCTAATAATTGTCTAACAGGATTAACAGAAATATGTGGATTAAAAGGACCTAAAGATATATTAAAAATGGAAGTTCACGTTAAAATTGGAGCTCCGTATCCAGAAAATATAGATAAGAAGAAAGTCTTAAAATCAATACCTTTTGGTGAAAAATCAATTGAAGTAGTTAATGGGGGTTTAGTTACTAAAGGAATTATGATTAAAGAACTTGGAGATACTTCAGATGACATTATTGTTTGTAATGCTGCTGTAACAGTGTTAGTAAAAAGCACTTGAGTAAAGATTTAACAAAAAAAGTATTTAAACATGGATTGAACAAATTATCTTTATTGACAAATCTATAAATTTGAATGACAAAAAATTTTAAACATATATTACAATCTTTTTAATATATCACATCAAAATATTTTAAATATATAGAAAAAGATATTAATTATAGAAATCTTAATAGTGATCAAATCAATTAAACAAGAAATCTCTTTAAATGAGACCAAAATACATAAAGGCATTTCCAATCATAAATCAATCTAATAGGAGTGAGGTATTTTAGCAAATGTATGATGCAACATATAAGATTGTGATTTTTGGAGATGCTGGTTGTGGTAAGACTACATTAACTCAAAGGTTCTTAACAAACTTATTTAAGTCAGATTCAAAAATGACCATTGGCGTAGATTTTGAAGTTAAGAGTTTAGAGATTAACGGAAAAAGAATAAAGCTTCAAATTTGGGATTTTGGTGGAGAAGAGAGATTTAGATTTTTACTACCCACTTATGTACGAGGAGCCAATGGTGCTCTATTTATGTATGATGTCACAAATTATAGTTCATTGGCTCATATCGATGATTGGTTAATGGTAATTAGAAAAGAGCTTAGAGCTGAAGATCAATTTCCCATCATTGTAGTTGGAGGAAAAGCAGACCTTGTAGAAGATCGTGAGGTTAATGGAGATGAAGGCATAAATATTGCTAAATCTAGGGGAGTAGATGGATTTATAGAATGTAGCTCGAAGACAGGTGAGAATGTAGAAGAAACTTTTGAAGCTTTATCTCGATTAATGTTGCAAAAGTCTAATTTACTTTAATCAAAGATTTTTTCAATAAGTTTTGATATCATTCAAAAAGATAATTTTGAGTATTTCTAAATCTAGGAATCTCTATTTTGCTCTTCAAGAGCTAATTTTTGTTTTAGTCTTAGATCTCTTCGTCTTAGGGAAACAGTAATTTGAAAATCTAAATCTTTTTTGTACAAATTAGCGCATCTAAATATATCCTTGGCAATTTTCTCCTCAAAAGATTCGGTATTGATACCGATTCCATTAAACATTGGTATTTCCGCGTATTTTTCAATTAAGTTATTTATTAATTCTTCAGGTAAGACATCTGATCGGTCTTTAACTGCAATATGAATTATTTCTTCAAGTTTATTATAAATTTCTCTTTTGCTGAATTGACATAGTATGCATTTTGAACTTCGATTTTTTAAAATATTTAAAATTATTAACCCTGTAATAAATTTGAAATTTCTATTTAAAATTTCTCTATCTTTACTGGTAAATTCATTAATATACTGCTGTATATATTTTTTAGAATCCATAAATAAGTTCGCAAAAAACTTTGCTCTATCAAAATATGCAGGAACGATACAAAAGATTCGAGTAAACCAAAAGGGTTTAATTCCTATAGGTGGATCTTCATAGAAAATATAATATACAATTCTTCCATCTCTTTCTTTATATAAAGTAGATTCCTTTTTTAGCATATTCAAATAAGTAGAAATAGTAGAACGAGCTATCTCTTTAAAGTATCTTTTATATACTTCCTCAACTTCTCCTGTAGTAATTTTTTTCTTTCCCTCTAAATAAAATTGTAAGATAATACCTAGTATACGATTCTCATGAAGACGCCCTGTTTTAATTTGTTGTTCTTCTGATTGATCCTCTCTAAATTGATATATAAAGGCAATTTCTGGGGCATAATCTTGAATAACTTTATCGAGGCATATAAATTCGGAGTCTACTATTTGTGCCCCTTCTAATCTTGAACTTTCTATTAATAGTTTTTCAATTTCTGATTTTTCAGACAAATTTCAAATACTCTTTGATCTTGTACTTGTTATATTAAAAAAAATTACATTTCTTAATAAAAATTTATGTTCTATTAGAATAGAAACATCTTCTTTATTTATCTTTCTATTAAATTTTTATATCTATTGAAATATATTGAATAATAAAATTTAATGTTTATAAGACGGAATCGAAAAAAGACAGAGAGCGCTCCTGTCAGAAGAAAGGAGGTCCTACAATGGAAACGCGAAGCA
>JBHLNL010000229.1:0-3456 GCA_048941605.1 Promethearchaeota archaeon
GCTCCAAAAAAGTTAATTGTATAAGGCTCCGGAATAATATGTGGGATTAGAATCTTAGGTATAAAGCTAATGATGATTGTTATAATTGCGATTATTAAATTAGAGGATATCAATCCTAAACCATATAACATTAAAATAAAAAGACTTCTTTTCGGCGTTTTTGATATGCCAAAAGACCAAAAAAAGAATATCGCTTTATCTTCGCATGGAATTAATGTATGTAAAATTCCTAAAAGAAATGCTGGAGCAAAAATCAGTAATAATGGTGGGGGATAAAATTGTAGCATGGTAAATTTGAATTGAATACTTTTCTAATAATTATCGGAATTCTTTCTGTTAATATATTCTCTATGAATATATTTAGAATTTCTTATTTTAAATATTTTTCAATTATTTAAGATGAATTATCAACTTTTTTGATGATTTGAATCTCTTGTTAAACAAAATTTACTTAGACCGTAAAATATCATAAATAGAAATATAGTACTCAAGAAATTAAAGGGAAACCAGGGTTGAATAATAAACCAAATTCCCATAAATGCTAAATCAAAGAAATTTAAGAAAAAAATGCTAGGTTTAATGTATTTTTTTGTTATTCCGGATTTTCTAGGCATATAAAATATTAGTATAATTAAAAGTGGGGTTAGTGTTAATAGATGATGCGTCCAAGAGTCATAATAGGCAATTAACATAATTAAAAGCCCAAAAAGATAAGCAAAGATAATACTTTTATCATTTTTTATTCCAAAAATATAAACCAAAAAACTTAATCCCCCAATAATGAATAAAATAAGTAAAAATATTAATAATGGGTTGAAAGTGATATTAAAAAAGGTAAAAAAATTTAAGATGATCTTAGTTAGACTAAATGAGTGATTTAGAATAACTGGTTCATCGCCTGTAAAATTAGTGTTTAGAAAACCCTCCCATAGCGCTGGATGAAGTAGAAACAAGAAAATATTAGACAATATTGGTAATATTACACCAATGATTCTAATTAAACTTCTTTGTAAATCAAAATTCAATTTTTTTTGTTTATAATCAAAATTTAAAATCAATAAAAATGGAATCATAAAAATAGTAATTGGTTTTATTATTACACTAAATCCTAGAATTATACTTGCTATCAAATCCCATTTAAGACCTTCACGCGTTAAAAACAGAAAAAGTGATAATAAAATCAGAAGGGTTACATATAAATTAATCTGACCTAAGATGTAATTAAAAAGATTAGGTAAACCCATTAAAAATAAACAAATATAAATGATAATTCTCTTATCATCATTTTCGTGATCTTCTTTTCTTATATGGATTATTATTTTATATAGAATATCACAAATTATAACATTCAATAATAAATTGATTAAGTTAAATATAATAAAGCCTAAGTCGAAACCTAACAAGTAAAAAGGGACAAAAAGAATAGCAGAAATTGGCAAATATCTAAATGGCCATAAATAATTCGCTCTATTATAAAGCTCATTGATGTCATGAATAAAAACTTCTCCTACTTTATAATAGACAAGAAAATCGTTTTGTTCCCTGAAAAAAACTAATGTTAATATAAGGGATAATACAAAATAGAATCCATGAATTAATACAGCATATCGAAAAATACTAAATTTCCATAAATCCCTAAATCGTCTTTTTGTTTTATTAATAAAATTATTCGGATTTATCTTTTATCACCATCATAAAATTTATGAATTTATTCTCAGCTTTCTTTTTTTAATAATATACAGAATTATCCCTAGAGAAAATGCTAACCCCATCCCAATTAATGTAGGAATTACGTAAAAAGGTAAAAAATCAAAGGAAATATCTATAATAACAACATTTCCCTCAATATAAAGTTTATAGGAATTTAGAATTCCTTGGTCATTAAATATAGCAATAATTTTAATATTTTTTAATGGATATCCTGTCTCATTTCTTCCAATTTCAACATTTAATGTGGGTAAAACTCTATTGTCTACATCATACCACTCATTTAAACTTAATCCTCCTAAATATTCTCCTACAGGAACTGGAAACCAAAAGGGTACCATTGATAAATAATCTGAAAAATTCAAATTCTGAGAGTAATCATTTGGATTAGAAAAAAATTTTTTTTCAGTATCATAATCCTTTATTCCCCAGGTACTTTTATACGTCCATAACCACGCACTAACATTTATTTTAATAATAGTTTCATTTACTTCAACATCGTTTACCGTCCATTTCATCCTCTTTCCAATGCTTAAATTTGTAAAAATTCCGGAATCATCCCAAGTACTACCATAAATTGCTTCCATCTCTATTTTATTACACTCATTACATTTCCATATTAATTCTTGATTCTCATGAATCCCTACACCATAATTAATAGCGTTCACAGGTGAGATTATACTGTTTAAAAATAAGATTAATACAATAAAATTGAAAAAAAGTAGTTCTTTCTTCAATTTCTTATACCTCCTTATTTTTATTTTTTGTTTTAAGTAGACTATATTTACTTATCGCATAGAAAGTTAAAATTAAAAAGAATGTTGTTTCAAAATTATATGGAAATAATGGATATATTAAATACCAAATACCTACAAACGCAAGATCGAAAAAACTAAAGAAAAATAAACTCAGCTTGATTGGTTGTGTAATTTTAGATTGGCGGGATAAATTAAACATAATTATTATCAAAATTGGTGTTAAATTAAGTAAATGATGATCCCATGAGTCAAAATAGGCAAGTAGCATGGTAAGGATGCCGAAACTATAACCATATATTATTGAATTACGCTCAAATCTCCTGATAAAAAATATTGTAAAACCTAATCCTCCCACAATAATAATAACTCCCAATAAAACAACAAGTTGATTAAAAGGAATATTATAAAAATAACAGAAATTCGTTATTAATTTTGAAATACTGAAAGAAAAATTTAATGCAATGGGATTACTCCCCGTAAAATTTGTGTCTAAGAATCCTTCCCATAATAGTGGATATAAAAAGAATAGTACAAAATTTAACAGAACAGGTATTAGAACCCCAATTATACGTATCATACTATTTAAGAAATCAATTCTAAACTTTCTCTTTTCTAAATTGAAATTCATTCCAATTAGAAAAGGTATTAAAAAAAAAGCTGTAGGTTTGATAATAATACTTACACCTAATATTAAACTCCCAATAAATTGCCATTTAATGCTACTATATTTTAGAAAAATATAAAGAGATAATATAATAAAAAATGTGATATATAGATTTATTTGACCATATATATAATTCAATACATGTGGTAAGCCCATTAAATAAATACATATATATAAAATAACTCTTTTATCATCTTTTTCATGATCTTTATTTCTAACTAGTATTATAATTTTATAGAGAAAAGTACATATTAAAAAATTAAGAACTATATTAAAAATATTAAAGATTATAAATGCTGTTTCAAAATTCAAAATAGAAAATGGGAT
>JBHLNL010000230.1:0-3452 GCA_048941605.1 Promethearchaeota archaeon
TAATTAATAAGATAAAAACTGAATACAAAAAGAAATTGAATGAATTAGAATCTCGATTAGCATTAAAACATAAAGAATTGAGGCAAATTGAAAATGCATTAATTCATGATACAAAAAAGATAGATCATTCTGATGTGGGTAAATTAAAATCAAAAAAAGCTGAGATAAATGCAGCTATATTATTTTTAAAGAAGAAAATTAAAAAAGTTAACAAGGAAAAAGTTAGAAAGCTTAAGAAATTATAAAAACACTTTATATACCTAAAATTAATTGTATATTCCAAACATTTAGACATTTTTAAAATGTTTCAAGAAAAGATAACTCCTTTTATTGATAATAGTAAAGTAAAAGAAAAGAGAATTTTTTATTGAAATTTATTTTTTCCTAATTGAAAAGCTTTTAAGTTTCTCCAGTGAAATTTTTCCCCTTTTTACAAGTATTATCAAAATTGCCCCTATTATAGTTATTCCTCCAAGAACGGATATGACAACAATAACTGCTATAACTCCTGGATCTAATCCTCCTGCTGAAACACTCTTAATTACAGAGACTTCTTCATAGGCTTGATTTCTAGCCATATCTCTTGCATAAAACCTAATGATAACATTTCCTTCAGGTACTAAATCCCATGCAATTTGATTAATTGTTCCATTTTCTCTAAATGTGTAATTATTTAATCCTCCATCAAGAGTATACCACATTTCGTGTAAATATTTATCATTGATTTCTACATTAAATGAGGGAGCAATACTACCGAAACTACTGCTTCCTGTGGGTAAGTTAATAGTTATCCTAGGATCACCATCATCAACTATTGGTAAGTAATCTATACTTCCCGCTGAACCACTTATATATGGATATGGTATATTTCCAATACCATCCTCATCAGGATCAGTACCAGTGTAGTTATCCCAGTAATTTCCAATTACTGTGTTATTCCAGTTATTATCAACTCCGTCATCAATTGCATGTTTTTGATTCTTCACAAAGAAATTTTTAAATGATGTATTGTTGTTAGAATCAGAATCAATGTATATTCCACAGTTATTCTTAAATAAAATATTTTCCGTAAATTCATTATAAATGCTATATGAATCCTCTCCTCCTCCAGCTAAATATACGCCATAATTTATATTATCCCTTATAGTATTTCCCTTGATAATATTATAATCACAAATAGTATCAATACTTATCCCATATGAGTCATTATTTACTGTATTATGCATAATAATATTACTATCACATCCTGACTCAAGATATATACCATATACTCCATTATTATTTATAATATTGTCTGAGATAATATTATTATTGCTTTGGTATTCAAGATCTATGCCTCTCTCTTGATTACTGGTTATGATATTGTTCGAAATCTTATTATACCCACACCAGTCATACAATTCTATTCCACAATACCCATTATTATTTGCGTAATTTTCTGTTATAATTGTGTTATTAGAATACCAATGTATAGAAATTCCAACACCAGAATTGTTATTTACTGTATTTCCTAAGATAGTATTATTATAACAATAATCATAGAAATATATCCCATCATCACTATTATCATTTACTATATTTCCCGAAATTGTATTATTTGAAGCCTCATACATCACAGCTATTCCCGCATAGTTATTATTAGAACAGTTATTATTAATTATTCTAGAATTGTTTACTGCTTCCAAATAGATTCCATAATCAGCAGAATTATAAATTTTACAGTTTTGGATTATGAAAAATACATTTGAATCCTGGATATAAATACCATATCCAATGGGGGAACCACTAGCATCAATAGTGACATTTTCAATTACATAAGGTTCTTGCCATGTACCTTCACCGTAACACCAATCATAGGAAGTCGTCGCTGACCAGTTGCCATTAATATGTATGAAAGATACAACATAACTTCCAGATTCTTTCAAATTATCTAATCTAATTTTTTGATCCTGGCTGAAATTTAAGTTATTATTTATAACTAAAGGGAAAATGAGCCATATCAGTAATACGAATGCTTTTTGTTTTGGTTTAATTTTCATAATTCGATTCTTACATTTTATTTAGATATGTATTTGTAGGATATCCGTGTTTATAATGTTATAGATGTAATGTTCCCTTTATACATTTTTGGAAAAAAATTAAAATTTATCGAGTTAATTAAGCCTTTAAAAGAAAGGATGGATCTTGACGTTAAATTTAACAAGAAATTATTTCATATTTACTCAGGAATAATAATTGAGTGATCTTCTTTTATACGATCTAAAAGAATCTCCGTTTTAACTTCCTCAACTGCAGGAAGGTTGCGGAGCTTTTCAATAAGACACACAATATCAAAAGAAATTTATGTTCAAAATATTTACAAAAATCCAATAACTTTTTTAAAGTGTTTAGTTACTAAACATAAAATGCTAAATAATCAGAAACTTGTAAACAAAATTTTAGAAACTATTAGTAAATTAACGTTTGTAGAGAGAAGAAGAAAAATTACATATAAAGGTATCGAACTTTATCCTTCAGAAATCCATCTTTTATTATTTGTTTATCATTTTCAAGATAAAAATTTAACAAAAATTGCTGATCGTCTAGGCTTGACCAAAGGAGCAATTTCTCAAACACTCTCACGTCTTACTAAGAAGGGTATAATTTTAAAAGAGACTGAACCATTTCAAAAGAACCAATTACATATTCAATTTACGGATAAAGGTAAAATATTGATGGATCATGTGAATGAATTTAGAGGATTTCTTGATACTGAATTTTTAAGCTATTTAAAAACGAAAACAAGTGGAGAAAAACAATTGATTTCAGATTTTCTCGATACCTTGGTTTCAATAATGTATAAAAAAATTTAGTAGCTTCTATGCTATATTATCCAATAAGTATAGAAAGGTTTATAAGCAATTGAAATCTTATTCTTCTTAGTGTTTAGATACTAAACACAGAACAATTTATATTAAAAACCTTAGAGGTAATAAATTTGGATACTACAAGATCAGAAAAATTAGTACAAAACTTTCTACAACGGGAATCCAAGTATAAAAGAGAAATACGGGAATTTACTGGAACATTTGAAACAACCCCAGATAAAATTTTCCCTCTTTTATGCCCTGCTCGTGAAGCTGATTGGATTCCTGGATGGGATGCGGATTTAATTTATACTAGTTCTGGATATGCCGAAGATAAGTGCGTATTTCGCACAAAAAAATCGAATTCTGCAGAGGAAATTTTATGGACATTTACTGGATTCAAGTTAAATGAGTATATTGAGTTTGTAAGGTTCCAACAAGATATGTTAACACATTGCAAAATAAGTTTATCTCAAAACAATGATGGGACAACGACAACAACTTGGAAAACTATTTCAACATCATTATCTGAAAAAGGAAATAAAGAAATTGAAAAAATAGTTGAGAATAAACAGCATACTCCCATAATCCAAGTAATGGATTACT
>JBHLNL010000077.1:0-14175 GCA_048941605.1 Promethearchaeota archaeon
TTTTATCTTTATTTTAATTTTTATATAACTAGACCAATAAGAAAGGTAAATCATGAAAAGTGTTAATTCAAGGAATCATTTTATTTATCATTAAATAAATGAAATTTATTAAATCTCACAATTCATTTGATAAACTAAGATTTCTTTATTGATTTTAATTTGAAGTTAAAATTCACCTTTTTATACAATTAATTATATACTTAGATAAATTATGATCAAAAAAGTTAATAAAAAATTTTTTTATGGAATCTTAACTTTTTTTTTCTTGAGTATAATCTTTTGCAATACCATATATTCCAATTCTTATGATATCTACATAAATTTAGAAAAAAGTACAGATTTTAAATCTATTAAAGAGTTATCCACTAATCAAGGTTTTATTTCTGAAGATAATTATAACATATTTTGGTTTATTCACATAACTGATACTCATTTTTCTTGGCCTGATGACGATAAGATTGCCAGTTTTTACCATTTACTAAATGAGACTTATAAACAAATTGATCCTCTTTTTATTTATCATACTGGAGATATAGTAGATGCATCTTTTGGTTTACAACAAAATATTTGGGAATGGAAGACTTATCAAAAGGCTTTAGATGATAATAAAATGAATGCATCAATCTATATGGATGTAATTGGCAACCATGATGCTATACAAGATTCAAATTTCAATTATTTTCTCAATTATTCTATGATGGGAGGATCATTTAATACAACTCAATGTTCATTTAACAAAACTTTTGATTTTGGTAAATATGCTTTTATTGGACTTAATACCGCTAAAGAATCATATAATTTGGTTGAATTTGCATTTCAGGGATCATTGAATTCAAGTGAAATGAACTGGTATGAAAATGAATTAGAAAAACATAAGAATTCTACAAAAATTTTTGTATTTGGACATCATCCTCCCAATTATCCCCCTTATTACACAATAAAATCTGAAGATAATATAAATGGAAAAGATTTCTATGAATTAAATGAGGAATATAATGTTTCCTATTATCTTTCTGGTCATGTCCACGAAAATTCTATTTACCACAATGAGGAGTTATTAACTATTACAACGGGTAATTTCGAACAAAGAGGGGGAACTTATAAAATAATTTGTTTAGATAATAATAGTCTATCAACTTCAATTGAAGATGTAGGAAATTGGCCTCAAGCGATTATAACTTGTCCTGCGAGTGAAAAATATCTTTTTGAAGATTTAAGTAATCGGGATAATAAAATAAGGATTCTTACTTGGGATCCTAAAGGAATAAAGTCAGTAAAATGGAGTTTATTCGATAGCAGTGGTGAATTTCAGCTGACAAATTGGACATCATTAAATAATATATCCGAAAAGAGCTTATTATGGGAAGCCAAGATAAATTTCGAATTTGGAGGAGATATATTATTAAAGATTCAAGTTGAAGGAGGTTCAGGAATAACAACAAGGATACTCAGATATAATTTGAATAATCAAATTAGCTTTAATTCTTTAGTTGTTGCCATTATAATGACTATTGGATTAATCTCCATATCAATTATAATAAATTATTATTTATTTAAACGATTTAAGATAAGTGAGATAGTAAGAAAAGAAGGAACATGATAAATTATATTTATTTTCAATTATTTGAAAATTCAAATAGAATTAAGGAATTCTATATTAAGCTATGACTCTCTGGAAAATAATCTTAAAAAATGAAATAAGGCAAAAAACTTATCGTTTTCGAAAGAATCGTAAATTATTTTTTATCTTAATTTATTCAATTTTTTTATTTTGGGCAATTTATTTAGGTCCTGTCCTATTTGATGCAATACTACCTGAAATTATAAAAAACTTTTCTACTCAAATAATACCAATTTTTTCAAATCTTATTGAGTACTCATTTATGATTATGTTTTTATTATACATTATGTATCCCATTTTTATGCTTTATAGAAAATCAGAAATAGGATATAAGGAAATACTGTTAGCGTCTCCTGTAAAATCAGGTGATATATTTATCGGAGAATTTCTAGGGCAAATGCCCTTTTACTTCCTTTTTATCCTCGCTATAGGTCCTTTAGTTAATAGTTTACTAATCCAGCTTAACCCTTATTTGAATATTATTCATTATATTGTTTTTTATATTGTAATTTTTATATTACTAATTTTAGGTTTAATAATCGGATCTTTTATTGCTAATTGGCTTGAAAATAGAATAGTTGTTAAAGAAAAATCAAGTAACTCGAAGTTTTCATTAGTAATCTTATTATCACTTACTCTTATTACTTTTTTTTATCTTTTTCACTTTTTATTTGATTTTATTTCAGATATTCCTGAATTAAAGAATTGGATAACATTTTACCCTTCCTATTGGTATTCAAATATATTATTATATCTAATTGATCCAATATTAGTAGAATCTTATGTTGTGAATATTTGGGCAAGTATTATCTTAAGTATTATTATACCACTCTTATTATTTTTTATGTCTTATAAAAAAGCTAATATTTTTTATGGGATTGAGCATAATAATTATTCTAATCAAATTATTATAAGAAAAGAAAGAAAAATTCATCACTTTATAAGAAAATTTTCTCCACGTGGATATAAAGCTCAAATAAGTACTCAATTTAAAGAGTTTTTTAGAAAAAAAGAAAATTTTCCGAAATTAATATATATTAGCGCGTTTACAGCATTTTTAGGTCTTTTTGTTTTCTTTTCTTTAGAAACTCCGTTTTTAGAAATTGGAGGTACTTGGATAATCTCGTCATATATTGTCCGAATATTTTATTTTCGACCCCTTTTAATGATAGTCTTATCTTGGATGGGAGGATTGATTTTTGGAATGTTTATTGGAATTTATATCTTGTTCAGCTCAAAAGAATTAGTTTTTCTTTATAAAAAATCAATCAGAGGTATTAAAACCCTTATTTATTCATTTTTTTACGAAATGTTTTATATTATCATGTTTTTAGATATAGGTTTGACTATTTTCTTTAGTATCTTGTTTCCTTTAGATTTTTTATCTGCATTAACTTTTTTTTTATTCTATCCATTAATTACGTTAATAATACTCATGCAAGCAATAGGAATTCAATGTATTAGAACTATGTTTGATGAAAAAGGGAAAAATGTTTATTTTAATATTTATTTAATAATTATGTTTCAAATTATTTCTTTACTTATAGCAACAATTTGTATCACACCAAGTGTAAATAACTTTATAGATCACTCTCTCGGTCTTTTGTATATACTTTTTACTAGTCTGGGCTTATCTTTTGGAATTGCCTTTTTGTCAATCGCTCTCGGAATTAGAAGACTTAATCAATTAGAGTAGAATCAATTAAAATTCTTTTAAGAATTATCTTTCTTCTTTAACCCTAGATTTAAAGCATAAATTATTAAAGGAACAAATAGAATTAAAACCCCAAAAGGATTTAATAAGAAAAAACTGCCAATTGAAAAGAAAATCTCTATAGGATCCATAAAAAATAATTGAATAATAAAATATAATAGCACAACGGTTCCAAAAACCATGAAAAACAAGTCTAGCTTAATTACCCATAATAGAGCTAATATTAATAGAAGGAAAAATAAAGAATTTACAAAATCCATATCAATCTGCTAGTAATTTTATTTAATTATAAAAAAAAAAAGAATTATAAAATTAATATTTAAATTATTTTCTTCTTCTTTCTGATTAAGATAATTATCCCTACTGCTGCAATTGCACTTATTCCTACCGTTATTGGTATAAAGAATCCTGGAATCTCCCCTTCAGGAGATAATACTGCTGTTGCTAAAGTCAATCCACCCATCGATAAATCACCATAGACAAAAACTCCATTTGTATTCCATCTAGCAGTACATAGAGCATCTGGTATGGTAGGTATTAATGGTAAAGGCACTCCACTCATATTTATCGCGAATTCCATAAATTCACCCAAAACAGTTATCTCGAGGCCATCTGATATACCTGCAAATGTTATATTATTATATACTGGAGGACTCATCGCTAACAAAGCATTCATCCATGTAGCTATATTGGTCCAAGGAAGTCCTTTAGGAACGATTATAGGCATACCAAATCCAAATATATACATGAAATTAGTTGAATTAATATTTGTAGGGTCCATAATATACATAGACGGATATTCTGAAGTCATCATAGGCATCCACACACCAGGTTCAATAGACATAAATCCATCAATATATAAAGCTACTCCATTTATTCCAGGGTACATAGGCATTTCAGGAGTCATATTTACAATATTCATCTTCATTGATCCACCAAAAAATGCGCCTATATGCATACCAGTCATGTTAAATATCATAAAATCTAACATGCCATAAACCAAGGTCCAATTCGCCTGTCCAAACATATTAATTCCAGTCGCATTAATATTAGCTACGTCCGCAGATGCGGTCCAAGTAAAACTATTACCGTTATTTACACCTACATAACTTGGGGGTACCGCATTAGAAATGTTGACACATGAAAAGAATAACAGGAATCCGAGTAAGGATAATCCACCAATTTTTGCTTTTTTCATTTAATAATCTCAACCATTTATTTTTCTGAATTTCTTTAGATAAAAGTTAATAAAAAAATAGTCTTGCTATTATTTAAATATATCATCGCCTTAATCAGTTTAAAATCAAATTAGACAAATCTGCATAAAATTTTTGCACAATAGACATATATCATTTACTCTATGTCATTAAATTTAATAGAGACATCCAACAATATTATTAATTAGAAATGCCATTTCAAAAATACAACTCAAGATTTCAAGCAGGTGAAATCTTAACAGATTTTATTCAAAGTGAAAATCCCTCTTTAGAGATTCATATAAAGGCTAATATCAATCAATATTTCTGTTTCGCAATCCCTAATGGTGGTGTTCCAGTTACCGAGGGATTTTGTACAAGATTTAAATTGAAATATGATATTTTAATTGTCCGTAAAATTAAAATACCATATAATACAGAAGCTGGATTTGGTTCAGTCACAACAGATGGGACTATTTTGATTAATAAACCACTTTTATCTCAACTAAATTTATCAGAACAAGCAGTAAATGATTCTATAAATCTAACTAACCAAGAGATTAAGGAAAGGTTACAATTTTATAATAAAGAGATTGATTTAGAAAAATTATACATACATTTTATAAAAGACAAGAATATTTTTATTCTAGATGATGGATTAGCCTCAGGATTTACAATGTTAGCAGCAATAAATATGATTCATAAATATGAACCTAAGAAAATTTATGTTGCAGTTCCAACAGCACCTTTACGAACTGTAAATATAGTTAAAAGTAAAATTGATGAACTATATTGCCCCAATATTAGAAATGTAATGTGGTTTGCTGTTGCTGACGCATATAGAAACTGGTATGATGTGCCAGAATCAGAAGTATTGGAAATTATTAATAACTCTGACAATTATTGTTCCAAAATTGAAGAATAAGATCTCCTTATATAGATTAAAAGAAAAGTAAAAAAAAATTTAAATTTAAGCGCTAATCAAACGGAACAAAATAGAAGCATGAGGAATATAGAACTCGTCTCTTTTCTTGATAACCACAGTATGGAAATACTCCGCAAGACCAAGAAATCCACGAATTACTGATTCATCTTCCTCAAATTTGAAAATAACTGCGGCAACAGCAGCCCCCGTATTGAATTTAACACTATCGTATACTCTCTCATCAATTAAAGGAATTTTGAGCTCATTTACAATTTCATAGACCCGTTTAATGAAGAGTTCTCGCTTAGGCATTTTTTACAAACCTTTTTAATATTATGTTAGAATTAAGAAATTTGAATTTTTAATAATTTTTAAACTTACTAATGAAATATGTTATATAATATTATTAGTTTAGGTTTTTTAATAATTAACGTTTTTTCTAGATGTACATAATATTGGGATTTATAGACTTGAAAAAGAATGGAATAAAATTATAAATATTAATTTTATATAATTATTAATATAATTAAAATAAAGATTATAACTAATAATTTTAATTTTAATCAATTTATCAATAATAGTAGAGGAATTGAGTAGAACGTGGTTTCAAAAGAACAGAAAAAAATTGAACGAGTAATTAATTTTATGAAAAAAGGTTTAACTTCCTTAGCTGATGATCTAGAAGAAACAGTAAAAGGAATTAATGATTTCATTAAATCATTGGCTAAAGCTCAGAAAGATTTGAAAGAAGTAACAATTGTTGAAGAAGTTCAAACTGTTAGTACTTCCTCTAAAAAAATAGTAGCTCCATCTAGTGGGGCTGCTAAAACTGCTGCTGCAAGTACTTTGTTTTCCTTATTAAGCAGTGGATCTCCTGTTCCCGCTGGTGCTCCAACCTCTGCATCTGCTGTTAGCGTTCCAGCACCTCCAGCTCCTCCAAGTGCAGGACCTCCAAAAGCTCCTGCAAGTGGTGGTGCTCCTCCTAGTGCTCCTCCTAGTGGAGGCCCACCTAAAGCTCCTGCAAGTGGTGGTCCTCCTAAACGTCCCGGATTACCTCCAGCTCCAAAATTGCCACCTAGTGGTGGTGCTCCACCTAGCGTACCTCCTAGTGGTGGACCTCCCAAGGCTCCTGCAGCTGGTGGCCCTCCTGCAGCACCTGCATTTGCTAAAAGACCTGGCCCCCCCAGTGCAGGACCTCCAGCGACACCAGCAGTAGCACCTCAAGCAGGTGGAGGATTAAGCTCTCTTCGAGATGAAATGTTAGACGAATTAAATCGACTAAAGAAAATTATGAGAGGAGAATAAGGAGTTTAAGAATCCTTTTCATTTTTCTCGAAACATAATTAAAAAAGTTTTAAGAGTATTCCTAAATAAGACAGATTAAACTATTTTGAAAATTCTAATATTTAGGAAGTAGGGAGATTTTTTTAATTATTAAAATAATATATTAGATATAGTTATCAAAGCTAAATATCTCAAAATTAAATCTAGAAATATTAAGGTATGGGAAATTTAACAGTTGTTCTTGATATTGGTCAATTTTCTACTAAAATTGGATTCGCTGGTGAGGATACTCCCTCTCAAGTGTTCCTTACAATGGTCGGGAAACCTAAATATCAAGATGTTGGCGTCAATTATGGGGGAAAAGAGTCTCGTGAAGATGAAACATATGTAGGAGATGAAATTCAATCAATTGGATTATACAAAATTTTCCATCCAATTGAAAAAGGTATTGTAGTAGATTGGAACCATTTAGCGAACATTATTGATTATATATTTTATAATTTGAGAGTTGATGCCACACTTGTTAATGTGTTATATGCTGTACATCCTCTTTTTCCATATAAAGATTTAGAGAAAATATTTGAACTATTTTTGGAACGCTATCAATGTATGGCTTTTTATCCAGTTTTAGATTCAATGTTAACGCTCTATTCAGGAGGTTTTCAAACAGGATTAATTGTAGAGATTGGAGATAGTAATACAAGAATAGTTCCAATTTATGAGGGGTATAAATTAGAGCATGCAGTAAGGATTTTGGATATTGGCGGGAGAGTATTAACTCGTTATATGGAACAGACATTGGAAGCTATTGGATGGTCAGTTGATTCTTCAATACGTAGAGAATTAGTAAGAGTGTTAAAAGAAAAAGCGTGTTTTGTTTCATTAGACTATAATGAAGACCTAAAACGTAGCGAACAATATGAAAAAGAATATTCTCTACCTGATGGCTCAACAATCTCGTTAAATAGAGAACGTTTTATTGTACCAGAATTACTTTTTAAGCCAGCTTCAGAGTTAGAAGAAGAATCATTACATATTGCCATTATGGATGTGATAGAGGCATGTGATTTAGATATTCGCCCAGAATTATTAAATAATATTTTTCTTTCCGGAGGATCTTCTATGTTTCCAAATTTAAAATCGCGTATATACCAAGAATTAGAACTAGAACTAGCTCGGAGGAAGAAGAAAAACCTTGGAATCAGAATCATTGCTCCTATGGAGCGAACATTTTCTGTATGGATTGGTGGATCAATCTTAGCGATGATTCCAGAATTCTCTCAAAATTGGATAACACGTGCAAAATATTTTAATGAGGGAATACCACCAAATTTGCTCTGACTAATTTTATATTTTGGAAACATCCTCATAATACAGAGATCATACATTTTGTTATATAAAAAATTTCAATAATAAATCATATTATAATTACTACTTCTTAGGTATAAATAAAAATGGAAGATTTTGATGAGAATCCGTATTATAAACCAAGTTATTCTAATTTATTTAATAAGATTAAAGATATCAAGACACCAATAAAAAATGAAATACTAATTGCCCTGCTTGATGGTCAATGGCATTCTGAATTGGAATTGATACGAGTCACAAAAAAACAACATGGTTTTGTTGGAGCTGTAACTTTGGGCACTATGATTCATGCTTTAAATCATACTATTAAAAATAATTATTTGCAGAAAAAAATTGTAAATGGGAAAATGTTTTACAAGATATCAGATAATTATGTCGGTTTAACTCGAGCAGCATATCGTTTCGATACAAAAAATTTCTTTTAAGAATAATTGTTGAAATTTCTTTTACTTTCTTACGCATTTTCCTTTAAAAATTTTATACGCGTTGCATTTAGAACAAAAATAAGAACGATCTTCGTTCCAACATTTAGGACATATATAATAAGAAATATTTTTATTATTTTTTTTAAGAGTAACTCTAAATATATTAAAATTACAGATTGAGCAAATAGAATCTAGTAACTCTAATTTTCCATTCTTCGGTAAGGATAAAAATTGCTTGCAATTATCATCAGAACAAACTAAAAATCTTTTATTTTTCATATTAATAAACTTCATTGGATTTTTATTACAAAAAGGACAATTTGAAGATGTAAGAGGAATGGTATAATCAATTTTATAGTTATCAATTATAGAGATTAATTTATGTTTATTTATAAGAAATTTATCAAAGAGGTGTAAAAATTCTTTTCTTACTTCCTCAACCACATTTTTCATATTATCTTCTTGATTTTTAATTTCTTCAAGTTTTCCTTCCACATTTTTAGTAAAAGCGGGTTCTAAAAATGGTAACCATATTTCTATTAGATTCTCAATTAGGAATTTTCCTAAATCCGTTATAAAATATTGATATTTAACTCGTTTTGTTAATTCGCGAGTCTGTAATAATTTTATGATTATTGGTCTTGTTGATTTTGTACCTAGGTGATTTTTTTCCATTAATTTAAGCAAAGATGTATCGGTATATCTAGGAGGGGGTTTTGTTTCTTTTTGGAGGAACAATATCTCTTTTATCGGGATTTTATCACCTCTTATTTGAATCATTTCTTCATATTTTGGTTTAAGAAAGGGGGCAATTTCAAGAAATCCCGGTGAAATTAATGAAACAATTTGAGCATTAAATAGTTCATCTTTAATCAAGATTTTTAAAAATTGCTTGGATTCCAAAGCATCTTCTCCAAAAAGTGCAAGGTAATGGCGAGCAAGAAGATCATAAACTTTTTTTTGAAGTTTGTTTTCGAGTCTTGAACTATTAATATCTATACTTTCAAGAGGCGTTATAGGAGGATGATCTCCCATATCTTTTTTCCCTTTAGTGGGGTTAAGTTTTTTATTCCTTATTAAATCTAATGCGTAGTTTTTATACTGTGGATGTGATGTAAATTTTTGGATAAATTCTTCATGATTAAAATCTAACTTATAAACATCACTATCTGTTCTTGGGTATGAAATTATTTGATTCAAGTATAGTGTATTCATTGTTTGCATAGCAGTATTAGCAGGGATTCTCAAATTTTTTGTTAATAATACTAAAGCTTTTGAAGTATTCAAGGGTGTTGGAGGAGATCTTCTAATTAATTTACTGGAGTTATCTATTACATTACCAATCTTTTCATATCTGATCTTTTGAAAGATTTGTCTTGCTTTATTCTCTTGATCCTTATTAAAGGGATTCTGGTAATGATGAGCATTAAATACTCCATTTGAATGAATTAACTCCGCGTCGATTAGAAAGTAAGGTTCTGGAACAAAATCTAAAATTTCTAGCTCTCTGAGATATATTAAATATAGAAGGCTAGTCTGAACACGACCAATTGAAGTAAATCTGACCTTAAATTTATTTAGTAATGGACGGAAAGTGTTTGTTATCTCTCTAGTAGCTGAAAAACCAATAAAAGCATCAATAATTGCTCTTGCTTCTCCTGATTCCCCCCAACTATATTTTGGTGCTATCAGATTATTATACTTATTAATAATTTCATCTTTTTGAAGAGAGCTAAGCCATAATTGTGATACTTTAATATTTGGGTTTGATTGCTTTACAAATGGTAATGCATCGAATAGACCAATATTGACACCTTCAATATCAGCATCAGTTCCAATAACGCAGTGATTGCATTTCTTTGCATATTCTTTAATAGTGTTGATATATGACCCCAAACCGGTAATTTGAAATTTTTGTATCGATTTATGATTTGTTATTATTTCCCGAGGAGGGGGATTTGACCAGCTTTTATAAGTATCTGTGTTTCTGTATTCAAGTAAATGCCCACGCAAAGGAATAATATAAATATTTTTTGATGCAACAAAAAAAATATTTAATTTCTTATTAATATTTAAGGTTTTTATAGACCCTAATGCTTTTCCAATAGCTTCTGCAGCTTTTTTTTTTTCTGTAATTATTAATGTAGCCATTTGAATTTTATATCGTAAAATTGGATAATTTAATTTAAATTCTGAAAGGAATATAATATTTCATAACAGATAAATAAATTTCTGTTAATATAAAAGAAAAATTAAGTAAAAAAGGGTTTTAATTATAGGTGGATAATTTTTGTAATCTAAATTGGTAAAGTAAATGAAAATGTTGAACCTTTATTTTCTCCTTCTGAACTTGCCCATATATTGCCTCCATGAGCGGTGATAATCCCTTTAGTAATGTAGAGTCCTAAACCGGTTCCAGAATCCTTAATGTTGATATGTTCATTCATTATTGGTGGTTTTATTCTTTCAAATTTTTTGAATAATCGTGTGAATTCATCTCCAACTAACCCAATTCCGTTATCTTTTATTTTAAAAATATATTTTTCTTGTTCTTTTTTGGCTGTTATTTCAATCCATCCATAATCAGGAGTAAACTTAATTGCATTTGAAATTAAATTAACAAAAACTGTGAAAATACGTGTAGAATCTACATTTAACATAATTTCAAGATCCATATTCAATATTATTTCAAGATTCTTTTCATTAATTAGATAACTTAATTCATCAAGGCAATCATTTATTATTTTACTGACATCGGTTAACTCTTTTTGCAATTTTAATTCATTTTCATCAATTTTCAATACCTCTAGAAGTTGATCCATTAATATTTCTAATCGATTGACATTTCTTTGCACAGTTAATAAATCTGTAGTAATTTCAGGATTAAGTTGATTTCGATGTTTCATCAAAATATAATCAGTATATCCAGAAATTGAGATCAAAGGTGTTTTTAATTCATGTGCAGCCATCGTAATAAAATCATTTTTTACTTTATCAAGTTTCTTCAACTCTATATTCTGCTGCCTTAATTTCTTTTCAGATTCTAACAATTCTTGTTCTAATCTGAATTTTTCGGTAATATCAGAAAAAGTTCCTTCAATTGCAAAAGGTTTATTATTCTCATTTCTTATTAAATGAGCATTGACTTGTATGACTATTTCTTCTCCATCTTTTTTAGAAACTGGTACTGTATAATTTCTAATAACTCCATTTATCAATAATTCCTCTCGATATCTTTCTTGGTCTTCTTTTTTTTGCCAAGAGAATGGGGAAGGGGTTCCAATTAAGTTTTCAGAGGGATCATATCCAGCAATCTTACAAAACGCAGGATTATGATATAATATTTTTCCTTCCCATTCTACTTTATAATATCCTTCATCTAAGTTTGTTATCATATTTCGAAAATTTTTTTCAGATTCTTTCACTTGAATTTCCATTTTCTTGCTTTCACTGATATCTCGTATTATTGTGATTATTTGTTTAACCTTCCCTTCCCTATAAATTGGAATTTTTCTTGTTTCAGTAAAGATTTCCATATTATTTACAAAAATACTTCCTTCAGTTAGAAGGGATTTTCCACTATTAAAAACTTGTTCATATTCTTCACGGATATCGTCAGTTAAAAATGGAAACGCTTCAAAAACGGTTTGACCGACAATTTTTTTATCAATGCCTAAATCAGCGAGCCAATGGTCAAATGCAGAATTTGATAAAATAATTCTTAAATCTCTATCAACAACATGCAATGGATCATTTAAAGAATCAATCGTAGTACGATATTGCTGTTCAGATTCTATTAAATCCTTAGATCTTTCTAAGACTTTTTGCTCTAATTCTCTATTTAAAGTTTGTAATTCTTCTTGAGATTTCTTCAATTCCTGTTCTGCTTGTTTCTTTCCTGTAACATCTTGTATAATTACCTGAAAAATATTTTCACCTCCTAATTCCACGAGGGAATCATTTATACTTATCCACATCAAATGCCCATCTTTTGATCTTGCAATTTGAACTTCAAGTGGTTCTGGGACGGTTCCATCCATGATAGATTGATATCTATCCTTAAACACAGGTAAAATTTTTTCAGGTTTTATACTGACATCCAAGAAATTTTTATTTATTAGATCTTCAATTTTTCTATTAAATAGTTTTTCAGTTGCGGGATTACAATCAACAATTTTTCCCTTTCTATCAATTAATATAATTGAATAAGGAGTACTTTCGAATAGATGACGATATAATGTTTCTGAGTCTCTTATCTTCTTTTCAGCATTCTTTTTTCCAGTAATATCTTGGATTATTGCTTGCGTAAGTGTTTTATCTCCAATTTTAACAAGTGAACTCTGGATTGATAGCCATATTTTTTTCTCATCAATTCTAGTGATTTGAAATTCTAATGGCCCTAATTTCTCTCCCTTTAAGAACCTTTTAAAACGATCTTTCAACATTTTTATAAGGTAGTCAGGTCTTTTTAGAACTGATAATACCTCAGAAAATTTTTTCCCAATAAGATCCTTGATATCTAAAACAGAGAGTAATTCTGTCATAGTCGAATTACAATCAACTATAGTTCCCTCTTCATCCATAAGCCAAATTGCATATGGTGAACTCTCGAATAAATGACGATATCTTTTCTCAGATTCTTTTAATTTTTGTTCAGTTTGTTTTCGCAATGTTATATCTCTTGCTAAATTTAAAATTTTATAGACCTTATCATCTTCCTTTAATGGAACTGAATTTACCTCATATTCAAAAGAATCTCCCCTTTTAGTCTTTGCTTTAACTTCCAATCCTTTAACTTCGTTTCCAGAAATTATTAAATTTCCAATAGACCTTAAATCATCGATTTTATCACCAGCATAAAATTCTGAGAAATTTCTAGTTCTAACTTCATCTAATGTCATTCCTATTCTTTCTAACAATGCGGGATTCATATCTAAGATATCTCCTTTAGTATCAGTGATAAAAATATAATCAGGACTTGAATTGAAAATGGTGCGGTATTTCTCTTCTGATTCTTTAATTTTTTGTTCTAGAGAGAATTTTTCTGTAATATTTCTTGCTAATCCACTAAATCCTATTCTATTTGCATTTGAGTCATACATAAGATAAATGGAGGATTCACATGTTATTTCTTCACCATTTTTCCGTCGGAATTGAAATTGGAAATTAGTTTTTGGTTTTCCTGTCTCAAAGACTTCCTTATATACATTCATTATTTTATTCTGATTTTTTTCATCAACAAAATTCTTATAATTCAGTCCTAACAACTCTTCTCTTGAAGATCCTTGAAGTTCACAAAGTGCATCATTAAAAAATGTAAAATTACCGTTTAAATCGACTTCAAAATAACCTTCTTTAATATTTTCGAGGATTCCCCGGTATTTTTCTTCTGATTCTCTTATCTTTTGTTCTGCTATTTTCCGTGATGTAATGTCTTCATAGGTAACTAATATCCCTATTACATTACTCTTTGAATCATATAAAGGAATTCTATTAATCTCAAACCATGTTTGTTTGCCTTCTAGAGTGGTTAGTGATTCTATAGCATTATACTGGGGTTTATTATTATTCATGACTTCAAATTCTTTATCTTGAATAGATTTTATATTATTTTTAAGCCAAATTAAATCACTATCAGTTCT
>JBHLNL010000078.1:0-14149 GCA_048941605.1 Promethearchaeota archaeon
TTAAAAAATTTCAAAGGGATTTATTTCTAGACCTTGTTTTAATCCTTTAAATTTTTTTTTTAGAATTGCCTGAATTTCTATAGAGAATACTTGAAGATCTAAATAGTTTTTATCAATAATTTCATTTTTACGGTATTCAAATAATTTGAAGATTTTATAATTATATTCACATATTATCATGAGATTTGGATTTTTGACTCTTATATTAATTTGTATTGAGAAATTAAATTCAATAATATAAAATATTGAAACCAAGTAATTGGTCGTTAAATCTGTTTGAATGGCTATTTTTCTTATAATTGAATTGTCTTATAATATAACATAAATAATCTCGGGTATAAACTTAATAGATATTATTACATTTCATAGCTTTTGCTTAGAATATAAGAAGAACATTTAATAACCGTATTTGATTTGAAATGTAATTGAAATATGAAAATAACATAAGAGATGAAACAAGTTGAGTTTAAAATGTAGTAGATGCGGTAGATTAATCGAAACCCTCCCAATACAATGTGGATATAATATTACAGTGAATAATGAAACAAATCAATGGGAATGTTATATTGAAAATTGTGGAACTATATCCTTAAATGAATTTATATGTGAAAACTGTTGCATAAACAAAAATATAATGCAAGTTACTAAAGCTATTGAGCAATTATCATTAGAAAATCATGAATTCAACGAAGAATTAAAGGTATTTAAAAAACAAATTGTACAAACAAAATTAATTAATTCAGATTTTAAATATTGGGTTGAATTCGGAGAAGGAGAATTTAAATGTGGAAAAGGTGAAGTAAACGGTACTACAATACTAATAACAGGTCCTCAAGTAACTATGAATCAAATTCTTAAGGGTCAATTAGATCCATTTAATGAATTTTTAATCGGAAATCTTAAGATTGAAGGGGATATTCAATATGCAGTGGTTTATTTTGATCTCATTAAATTAGCATTAGAAATCCATACAGAAATGGGGGGCATATCAATATGAGCAAGACTTTTATTTGGGGGCATAGAGGATCAGGATTTACAGGAGTACAAAATACACTCTCCTCATTTCGGAATGCAATTGATATGGGCGTTGATGGAATAAAAACTGAAGCAAAATTATCAAAAGATGGTGAAGTTGTTTTATGTTTTTATCAGAGCCTTAGAAAAAATGGAGTAGATGTGTTAATTAATAATTTGGAAATGAATGAAATTAAAGAATACAAAATCGAAAATAATGAATCAATCCCGACTCTTCGTGAAGTTTTTAATGCATTTAAAAATTTCAAGATTAAGTATAATTTTGATATAAGTGAACCTGAAGTAGGGATAAAAATAATTGAACTTGCTCGAGAATTTGATAACGTTGACAATATCGAAATTGCAAAATCTTCAATAAATCCAAATCTACTTCCTGAAATATTCTCAAAGGTTAGAGAATTCGATAAAAAAATAACTTTGGTAAATTCTATTTTCTTAAAACATTCACCCATTAAGGAGAAACATCTAGAGTTAGAATCTATGAGGAAATTAAATGTTCAAGTAATAAATGTTAATTTCAATTATGCTGACTATAAATTATTTAAAAAAGTTAAAGATCATGGATTTAAATTTTATATCTGGGGACTTCTTTTTAAAAGATCAATGGATAAATTTCTAAATATGAAATATAAAGAACAATACATTGATGCTATGATGTCAAATTTACCCGACAGATTAATAAGAATGAGAGATCAAATTCAAAATCTTGATAATGCTTAAGTGATTCAATGTTTCACCAAACTATATAAAAAATTGAATTTTAGTAAACTTTCTAAAAAGTTATATTAATTTTTTAATTCTTTGTTTTGCTACTATTATCATTATTGCAAAACAAACTAATTGGAAATACAATGCCTGCATCTATTTTTTCTCATCAAGCTCCTGGATTAATCCTGAAAGTAAAGTACCCATTAAAATTTGATGGAACAGCTCTATGTCTGGGGGCTCTTATCCCTGATTTTAACTTTATATTAGATTTCTTTTTAGATATTAATTTTTATGTATTTACACATAGTCTAATAGGTCAGTTCTTATGGACGATTCCTATCACAATTATCGCTACGGTTATATTTGCTCAATATATTGGACCTTTATGTGCAAAAATAGCTTCCAAAAGAAGTAAATTTTATGCTCCCCTAAGATATTTTAGTGTTGACCAATGGTATCATTTAAAAAATAAAAAATATGCAAGAAAATATTGGATAATAATTTGTTATTCTGCTTTAATTGGTGGAATAACACATATTTTATTAGATTTCCCTGCACATAAATATATTGTAATTTTGTACCCATGGTTTGTAGGACTTAATTTCGAATTTCTTCAATATTCCTTTATAGATTATGGTATAATAACAGTTGGACCTTTCACATTTGAAGCTAACCTTACACTTTATAATCTTTTATGGTTTGTAGAAACAATTATTACCTTTATAATAGCTCTCTGTTATCTAAGATATATTAAAAAACATGATCTTATTCGGATATGGTATGAGGAAATTTATCATAAATAAACATAAAGCTAAATTAAATGCTTAATTTATACTAATTAATAAAGTATGTATTTGAAAATTCTGTTCAATGTTTGTTGAATATTTCTATTATCTAAAAGAACGATTACCCATAAGTATCACAGAATATATGACTTTAATAGAAGCTCTAAATCAGGGGCTTATCCATAATATGGTTGAGTTTTACTACACCTCTCGTTCAATTTTATGCAAAAATGAACATCATTTTGACATTTATGATATTGCCTTTGCTAATTTTTTCAAGGAAGCAATGGTTAAATTTCCTGAAGATATAAAACAAGAAATCTGGGATTGGCTTAATAAAGATATAACTCTTCCAGACCTCATTGAAGGCTTAAAACTGATTTTGCGAGAATATCAGCAATACCTTAACATCGAGAATCTTGAAAAATTTTTAGAGGAATTATTGGAAAAATATGGAACTGAATTTGGCGATAGATTATTAATTAATGCTCCAAATGAAATAAAAGATGAAATCTGGAAGTGGTTGGAAAAAAATTTAGATCTATCTGAAATGCAGGGTAATTTTCAAGAAATGATCAGTCAATTTTTTGATTTGGAAGAAATGCAAAAAAGATTTGAAGAATTGATGCAGATGCAAGATGAAGAACATCATGGAGGAGACCACTGGATTGGTACTCAAGGGGCATCTCCCTTTGGGCATGGAGGTCAAAATCCAATGGGCATGAGAATAGGTGGATCTTCAGGCGCTCGAATGGCTGTACAGATAGCGCAGAAAAGAATATTCAAAGATTACAGAAAAGATATTGTATTAGACACTAGACAAATTAAAGTAGCTTTAAAACGACTGAAAAAACTCGAAGAAATCGGAAAAAAGGACGAATTAGACTTGGATAAAACGATTGACAGGACTGCTAAGAACTGTGGAGATATTGAAATTGTATTTGATAAAAAAAGAAAAAATAATGTTAGAATGATTCTGTTAATGGATGTTGGTGGGAGTATGACGCCTTATGCTCATTTAGTTAATCTACTTTTCTCTGCAGCTAATAATATGTCTCATTGGCGTGAATTTAAATACTATTATTTCCATAATTGTATCTATGAATCTATTTATTTCAACGCTCGAAGAAATCCCGATGAAGCAATTGAGTTTACTGAATTTTTAAGAAAATTTGATAATAAGTATAAAGTGGTTATTGTCGGTGATGCTGCTATGGCAAGTTGGGAACTTACAGAGAAATATGGGTCAATCTACTATTATCATAGAAATGAATTGCCGGGGATCTATTACATTAAAGAAATGGCTAACCATTTTAAGAATAATGTAGTTTGGTTAAATCCTGAACTTATAAGGCCTGAATGGGCACCATGGACTAGAAAGATTATTTCTAGTATTATCCCAATGTTTGATTTGACTGTTGAAGGAATTGAGGAGGCGATGGACTTTCTTCGAAAGGGGGGTAAAAATTTGTATACAACCGTCCAAATGCTTAAGGGATTAAATTACTAAACAAAGATTATTCCTAAAGATTAAAAAACATTATAAATAGACTTTTTTTAAGATTTGACATCTCTCTCACCGATTTCACCTTCTTCTTGTTCGAACTATAGGAACATAATTTTAGCTTATTAAATATTATTATAATAATAAAACGCTCTCATTACCATAAGCATCAAATTTCAAACTTAAGGTAAAAATTCTGAAATTTTAACAAATGTTAGGATTTAAGTAAATCCTTTTTTTTATTAGTATAAATGAAAAGCTTTTATTGGGTAACTAAATTATGAGTAAAATTAAGAATGATTTAAAACAAACTGAACTGAAATATTCCAAGCTTGTTAATAGTATTTTAGATGTTATAGTAGAGTTTAATTTAGATCTAAATATAACGTATATTAATCCTCAAATTTACGATATAACAGGTTATTCTTCTAAAGAATTAATAGGATTATCCATTCAAGATTTTGTTCATCCTGAAGATTTATCAAAAGCAAAAGAGGCAATAAAAGAAGCAATTAAATCAGGAAATAATATATATAAAGAATTAAGGATTAGACATAAAGAAGGGTACTATATACCAATTTCAATAAAAGGTCGTGCTTTAGATTATAAAAATGATATTAAAATCGTTGCTATTTTCAGAGATATAACAGAAGAAAAAGAAACACAAGAATTATTAAAGAAATCTGATAAAAAGTATTGGGAGATTATTGAAAATATTGAAGATGGATATTTTGAAGTAGATCTAAATGGAAACTATACTTACATAAATAATTATATTTGTAAGTATTTAGGGATTTCGAAAGATGCGTTAATAGGAAAGAGTTATACTTCTTATTTAGAAAAAGAAACAATATCAAAAGTATTCGAAACCTTCAATAATGTGTATAAAAATAATCTATCAAAAGGAACCTTTGAAAGTCAAGTTATAAGAAACGATGGAACAAAACGCATTTTTGAAGGAACTTTTTATTTAAAATATGATTTCAATGGAAGAAAAGTTGGCTTTTATGGATTTACTCGAGATATTACTGAGAAGAAAAATGCAGAGGATAAATTAAGACAATCTGAAGAAAAATATAGAGAAGCTTACAATCGAGCTGAACTCTATAAAGATTTATTCTATCATGATATCAACAATATACTTTCCAATATAAAACTTTCAATTGATCTTAGTGATAGATATCTTAGTGAGCCAGGTAAAGAACGTGAAATTAAAAACCTTTTTGATATAATTAAAAAACAATTCGTAAGAGGGACAAAACTGGTGGCAAATGTCCATAAATTATCATCTCTCGACAGTTCAGAAAAACCTTTAAAATCTGTTGAAGCTGTCAAAATTTTAAAAGATGCTTTAAAATTTATTCGCGAAAATTTACAAATAAGAGATCTTAACATAATTCTAGATTCATTTGAAAAGGAAATTTACATAAAAGCTAATGAACTCTTAATAGATGTGTTTGATAACTTATTAATCAATGCTGTAAATTATAACAATAACCCCAAAGTAGAAATTCTCATAAAAATTTCTAAACAGGTTAAAAATGATAAGGATTATATTAAATTTGAAATCATAGATAATGGAATTGGTATTGAGGAAAAAAAAAAGAAAATAATATTTCAAGAAAGATTCAGAAAAGAAAAAGGGTCTAAGGGATTGGGATTTGGTTTAACCATTGTGAGAAAAATTATAGAGAGCTATGAAGGTGAGATCTGGGTTGAAGATAGAGTGAAAGGAGATTTTTCTAAAGGAAGCAACTTTATCGTTCTAATCCCAGAAGCTAAATAATTGTAAGTTTTTTTTTTAAAAATCTCTCGTAAATAAATATTAAACTTGAGTTATTCTATACTATAAAAATTAATTTGTTAAAGCCTTTTTTGCTCGTCTTTTATCTTTCCATTTCCATCCTGTAAAATTTTTGCCTTGTTTTTCAGCATATTGTTGTAAAGCTGTTAAAATTTTTTTTCTAGTTCTCGATTTGAAATCTTTTCCTGATTCGAATTCATAACTTTGTTCATAACTAGGGCCTTTAAAAATTAAAGTAAAATAGACAAACCTAGGACCTAATATTACGGTATCTGATGTAGGTATTGTTGTCATTGATTCTCTTTTTGTTATTTCAATAAAATCAAAATCAGACCAATTAATTTTAAAATATGGCTTGTTTGGGACAATTATTTCAATAAAGTCATCTGTAATGATGAATTTTCTATTTTGAGTAAGTCCTCTTAAATATCTTGATGCCCAAAATAAAAATATTAATACTATTGGCCATATGATTAAAAGAGCTATTATTGATTGAAGACCAAGTTCAGTAACTACAGCATATGAAACTAATATCATGAACCCAATAAAAACAAATATACAAGCTAAGCTAGCATATAAAGAACCTTTGAGATTTTCTATAATAACAAAATCCCCAGGTTTGTATTGTTTAAGTTCGAATCCACATTCTTTACAAAAGTTATCATCAGGTAAATTTATCTTACCACATTGAGGACATTTTTTTTGTGTATTAGTTGTTATACTCATAATTTTTAAATTGGATTATAATTCCTAAATAAACAATAATTTAGATTTAAGAAATAATAAGTAAGAATAATTAATAATTATATGATATTTCTGTCTAATTATGATAAAATTGAATTACTCAATGTTTCTAAGAAATTTCTCCGGAATTGTTATATTTAACGAGTCATAGAACATAGATGAATATTTTTGATAAAATTCTTTCTTTTTCGTCATGACAAACTCTACTCCTTCAAGTTTAGGTTTACATTGAGACCAAAAAATCAAGCCATGAGGTTCTAAGTCGATAAGTTCATTCTTTTTGATTATGCTTCCAGCTTTAATAACATATTCCATATTTGAAAGGGCTTTCTTTAATTTTTGATGGTCTTTTGAAAAATCAATTTCACCAACATCAATATCTAAAATATTAATATCACCATCTGCGCCTTTATCAAGATTTCCTTTAATATTTCCTAATCCTAGAGATTTTGCGGGGCTTACTCTTGTTATAAAAATAAAGTCAGAAAAACTTAGAACCTTTTTATTATCATGAATAATGTTTTTCTGTAAAAACTCTTTATTCATTCCACTCATAAAATTTTCTCGAGCTTCAGTGCTTAATAACCATGTTGCAATTTCAGGAACATCTGTAATATTAGCATAATTAGGGAAGTTTAGGGAAAAACTAACTTGCATTTTATTTTTAACATTTAAAGCTAAATCAAGAGCATTAGCCCATAATACACAATCATGAAAATTATTTTTACTAAAATTTCTCATTGAAACGAATGAATCACCTTCGAATTCTACAGCAGATGTAATCAATTTTTTAGGATTATCTATAATATTCTCTGTTAACATGGAACTAATGAGACGTCTATCTGAGGTTAGTATGGGGTTTACTTGATTGAAACCTATAAATGCTACATCAATATCAAAAGTTTGATTTTCATTCAAAAAGGTGACAAGCTTATCATTATTTCCATTATAATTATATGTATTAGCATGAGCAATATGAAAAATTTGATTACGTTTAATTTTTAAATTAGTTTTTTGATTTGGGTCCAAATTTAAAGATTTTAACCCTTCTAGAACGGTAAAAAGATTATTATCACCTATTTCACTTTCATAACCCTCAATATGAGCGTGAACCGAGTGTGGTAATCCCAATCTCTCAACACACTTTACTAAATTTTTATAGACGTCTAAAGCTGTAAAATTATACAATCTTCCTTTCTGTAGAATATCTTCTTTTATCTCTCTTAAATTCCATGCTTCGTTCTCAAAAGGATTATAGACTTTAAAACCAAAACCGTAAGTTTTTGATAAAAGGTCTGATAAAAATATTGCCATATCATCAATTTTTCCTCTCTGAAATTCAAGTTCTAAAGGCCAGAAATTGCTAATATTTAATAACATTGCCTTATCGAGCACAGGTAATTGTTTAAAGTTAAATATCGTATGTTTTGCTAAAGAGGGGAACACATTTGCTTCGAGAATAAAAGTATATCCATTAGATATATAATTTCTAGCAATATAACTTAGAGCTAATCCATTCCAAATTTTTTTGAATTTATTATGGTTTGTTCCTAATAATCGAACCCAATTAACTTGTTGGGATGCGACATGTGTATGTATATCAATAGCTGCTGGTATAACGGTTTTTCCTTTAGCATCAATTTCTTTAACGTCCTTTTGACTACTGAACTTTTCTACGATTTCCCCAGATTCCACTAAAATATCTTTTATTTCACCTTTGATATTATTAATAGGATCAAAAACCAACCCACTTTTAATGATTAATTTATCCATTCCAAAAATCCTATAATTTTTCAATCTTTAATTAAATTTAATAAATCAATAACACCTAATACTGAGTCGCTTGTAGCTTCTGCGTTAACTTCAATGTTCTTGTAAACAGGTTCATTATTTTCGATTCCAGTAATTTGGTTAGCCCAAATTGACACTGGCATGATAATCATTCCTATTGGAACATCTTTATCCTCCTTCGGCTTTATAACAACAGTACCAAAATTATTAGTTAATCTGAGATTTAAACTTGAACTAAGATTTAAATTGTTAAAATCCTCCGGATTTACCAATCCAATACCTAATTTTTCTTTAAGGGAATTATTATCTCCGAAAGAATATTCCCTTACTTGATCATTGTCTATTAATCTTACTGTATTTACTATCAATTTCATCATATCATCCCTTTTTTAATGCTTCTAACAACTTGTTTAGAATTTCTTCATCAGTATGAACACCACTAGGAGGATTCAATATTTTTTTTAACTCAATAGGGACGTGATCTATTCGATAAACTAACCCTCCACATTCAATCCCGGTTATAGCTGAAGGGAGGATAATATCTGCTAGATAAGAAGTTGCAGATTGTTTATTATCAATGAGAATTAATGGTTTTACCGACAAATTTTTACTTAATTTAGAAGGCAAATGTGAAATTGGATCAGTTCCTACAATTATAGAACAATCGAAATCTTCTTTTTCTATCTTTGAAATAACTGTTTCATTTGTATCGACTAATATGTTATTAGAGAATTGTAAACTGTTATTTTTTCCAAAATTTGACAAAGCAACATGGTCAAAGCCTGCCATATTATAATGACCCCCTAACATAATAATAGACATTCGTCCTTTTTGTTGTTTCACATTTATTAATTGTACTAATTCAAGCAATTCCTTAATAACCTCTTCTCCAAATTGAGGTCTTAAAAGCCCTTGCCCAATAAAAATAACACCATTCTCAGCTCCGGTTAAATGAAGTAATAATCTTTTAAGATCATCTTTATCTATACCTGCAACGCCTTTATCTGGAATACTATCCGCTTTACAACATTCTTCCTTTAAAGTTCGAATTAAGTCAATATCCTTTCCCTTTTCAACTCTTAGTGCTACATCTCTTACTCCCATTACTCCAAAAGAAGCTGTTTTTACTGGATCTATAACAATTAATGTTTTAATCTCTCGTCCTGTCATCCTAAACTTACCTCGAGAGAAAAGAACCTTGTTTAATAGACGCGGAATTGATTCTGCTGCGTTGGCTCCCCAGAGAATTAATAAATCTGCCTTATTTATAATTTCTGTAATTGTTGTTAATGTAATTCCTGTTTCTTTTGATGTATTCAAAACTTTTCCCTGACAGATTACAGAATTAGAATCAATAAATCCATTGATTGCTTTTGCAAGCTCAATTCCCTTTAATTGAGCTTCACAATTAACTGTCGAAAATCCATATAAAAGAGGATTATTGGAGTTTTTAATAATATCTATAGCTTTATCTAAGGCTTCTTTAAATGATACTTTCTCTAATTTTCCGTTTTTTTTTATTAGAGGGGTAGTTATTCGATTTTCAGAGGTTAATTGGTCGAATCTCTCTTTTCCTTTCAAACATGCCCCTAAAGCCTCATCAATATACAATCCATCGCTCTTAATAATAATATCGTCACATAAAAGGGAACACCCTGAACAAGTAAACCTTTTATTAACCATTTATAAATACACTTTATAAAATAATTTTTATTTTAAAATTAAAAGTTATACATAATCAATTTTTATAGCATCGCGGGGACAATACGTCTCACAAACACGACATTCTCTTTCTCTCCCTTCTGCTTCTATTCTTCGGCAATGTTCTATTGCTAATAATTCACATTTTCCTCCTTTAACTTGAAATAATTGATGTTTTTCAGGAGGATAATCTGGAGCTTTACCACTTAAGGTTGGAGGACAATATCTTGCATTTACTGGACAAACAGTAACACAAATTCCACATCCATCGCATAAATCATTATCGACATCAATTTTAAGTTCTTTTTCTTTACCTTCCTCAGCCCCTATTAATTCTTTTAATTGAAAATAATCCTTTTTGTATTTCGGCTCTAAAAGTGGAGTACAATCGTCAACTTTAACCTTCCCTTGTAATAAATCTAATGCAAAAGCCATACAAGTAGGTTTTCCACACTTCTTACAATTAGTTTTGGGTAAAAATTTGTAAAGTTCCATAAAGTTACTTACTGGAATTCATAAGCACCTGAAATTGTTATTTTTCTACACTTTCCAGTAAACAATAATATTCTGAAATTTATTAATTTCTTTAGTTTATTTATTATAAATTACATATAATAGGAATTAGAATTATAACTAAACTATAATAATATACCATAAATTATTAACGAAAGAGTTAAAGCAACATATTTCTTAATCAAATTAAATATTATTAAATTATATAAATCATCATAATAAGTAAAGTGAGTAAATTTTTTGCCAGAAGAAGAGATTCCAGATATTAATTTAAGAGAAATGATGTTAGACGAGCGTACTAAAAACATTAATCGTAATATGGATAAAATTAAGCATAAAATAGTGATAATATCGGGGAAAGGTGGTGTGGGTAAAACCACAGTTGCTATTAATCTCGCTATGAGTTTAGCTAGTGTAGGATTGAGAGTTGGAATTCTCGATGTAGATATAACTGGACCAAATGTCATAAAAATGCTAGGTATTAGTTCAGAACTAAAGCCTAGAGTAGATGTTGAAGCTAAAAAATTTTATCCTATTGATGGACCTTTACAACTTAAAGTTATGAGTATGGCATTTTTAACTCTAACACCTGATGAGCCAGTAATTTGGAGAGGCCCAATGAAAATGAGTGCTGTAAGACAGTTTTTGGGGGATGCTGAATGGGGTGATCTTGATTATTTAATATGTGATTTACCTCCCGGAACTTCTGATGAAACTTTAGATATATTACAATTAATTCCAGATGAAAACGTAGTAGTTGTTACTACTCCTCAGGAAGTAGCACTAATGGATGCTAGGAAGACTATAAAAATGGCTATGGTTATGGAAAGAAAAATCCTTGGTATAATTGAGAACATGTCCGGGTTTAACTGTCCACATTGTGGAGAATTCATCGATTTATACCCTCCCGGTGGGGCAGAAAAAGCTAGCAAAGATTTCAATGTACAACTACTAGGAAAAATTCCTTTTGAAACCGAAGTCAGTCAACAAGGTGACCAGGGGTTACCTTTCATTTTAAAATATCCTGATAGTAAATCCGCAAAAGCCTTTAAAGAAACTGTTAAAAGAATAAGAGGATTATTAGAAAAATAACCTGCTTCAACTTTCTTTAATGAAGAATCTCTTTTTATGATCGTATTAAAAATCTATTTTCTAGATAATACACTGATTTTAAAATTTATTTTAAAAGGTTTTATTAACCCAAATAAACTTTAGTTACAAAGAGTATTAATAATAATAACAGGGATTATTATTACTGAGGAACATAAAGGAATTAAGGGAATTGTAATTTGTGAAGAGAGCGGACAATATCTTCTTGATCTTATTTTAGATACTAAGATTAATCCCGTTCTATTATCTTCTTTTGTCGGAGCCTTAGGGTTGTTCGGAGAAAACTTAGGTAGAATCGAAGAAATAAATATTAAAGGACTTGATGTAGAAATGATTATAGTATATAAGTATAATCTTATTTTCGTGGCAATTCTCGATAAAGAATTTGTTAAACAAGACATTAGAGAAGAAGCAGAAAAATCATTAGATATGTTCTATTCATTATATCGTAAGGAAATTAAAGAAAATTGTAATGAAGTTAGTCAATTTACTTCATTTAAAAATATATTATTTACTCAAATCGAAGAATACTTTAATAGGATTAAAGACTCGGAAAGGGATCGTGAAATTGGAGATTTTGGGTTTTTCACGGATGCTATTAAAAAATTAAGAACTAATTCAACTCATTAAAATCCTTTAATTTTTTTAATTAATAAAAAAAATTTAAAGGTTAATTTCAATTTTAATGGTCTCAATATTTTCTGGTACTCCTTTTGTTGAGTTTAAAAATCCCTGAATTATGTTTGCAAGCATCTCTTGCATAAAATCCTTTAATGGAATCTTTCTATCATTTACTGATAAAATTGCCTTTAACATAAATAGCTTTAAAACAACTTAAATATTAAAATTGTATATTATGTTTTATAAAGATCAAAAAATAGTCTCAAAGAGAGGGCTTTATTGAAATGAAAAATAATGTTATATTCTCGGAATTAGAAAGAAAATTTATAACTAATTTACGTGTTGCTCGAATCTCAACAATTAATCCACAAGATAATTTTCCACATATAGTACCTGTTTGTTATAGTTTTGATGATGGGGTTTTCTACACATCATTAGGAAAAGATAGTAAACGTATAAAGAATCTAGGTAAAAGAAATGAAGTTTCATTACTATTTGATGAATATGAAGAAAAAAATGGGGAATGGATTGTCTTAAAAGGAGTTCTTATGAAGGTTAAGGCATTAATACTAAATTATGCAGACCATTCAGAGCAATTCATGAAAGGATGGAGCAAACTCATTGAAAAGTATCCCCAATATAAAACTTGGGCTCATAACGATTTAACACCTACTGATCCAGATAGACGAAGAATTATGCAATTATTTCCCTTAGAGAAAATCTCATGGGGCTTTACTTAGATTTTAATATTTTATACCAAAACCTTCGCAAGGTCAGTCCTCCTGCCACTAATATTTTCTAACAGGAATCATTCTATTTGATATCTATTTTATAATTATTGAATTTTGAGATGTACTATATTTCTATTTTTACTCACTTAACCTCATGTACCAGTACCACCAGAAAGCACACTATATATTATAACTAATGTAATTATCGTTGCTAATGCTGCTATGACCGTTATTCCAATAATGTATCTTTTAATTTTTCTTTTTCTTAATTCACCTAATTCAGCTTCGTTTAGAGATTCCATTTTACTCTCAAATGTCTGTATGTTTTATTAATATGTTAAGATTCAAAAGAAATAAATAAAACTTTTGGTTAATTAAAAAAAGATTTGAAAAATAAGATTAAGATTTTTTTCCTTCTTTATGTTTAAAAATGGTATACATTCCAATTACAACAGTGAAGATTATAAAGAATATCCATAATACTTGTACTTGAAATATTATTTGTTGCAAAATTATGTAAGGAATATAGGGTAAATATAATTCTTGTATGATCCCACTAATCTGAACCACCAGTTTCATTAAAATAACAAAAAATGCTATAGTATCAACTCTAAATATTTTAAGTTTCTCATTTATATAATCAATTCTGTCATAAATTGACCCTATAACATATATGAATAAAAGTAAATCAATAAAAAATGACAAAATATCATATCCTGCGCTATCAAGAAGAATAAATTCTAACCAAAGATCGATAACAAGATAGAGGACATAGAAGAAAATTAGAATCTCGAAAAATGTAATATATGCAGCCAATTTTTTGGTAAGTAACAATCTAATTAACACTATAATAACTAAAGCTAGATTTACCCAAAAGAGATTAACAAATACTCTAGCAAAATTTTCAACACCTGGAGCAGGATATCCTCTAAAAAATCTAATAGTAATTGAAATAAACCACCAACAAAGAAATAAAAAAATCAAGAATTCAATTATCCGTGTGAATATTCTAGAGCGTCTTTTATTGTACAAATAATCATCAACTGTTATAGAGGTATCCATTCCAAATTTGTACGCAAAAAAAGCTGTTATTGCTGCATTC
>JBHLNL010000007.1:0-54953 GCA_048941605.1 Promethearchaeota archaeon
ATCCCAATTGATATTATTATTATACTATGACTGATCACATCAATTATGTCAGAATGAAATTAAGAAGTAAAAATTAATTTCAAACTAGAGATCATAAGATTAAAAGAAATATTAAGGCGGATATATTTTTAATAGGAGAGAACAATTTTTAACTCATAGATAATTGGCATAATTTTATAATTTAAAAGAAAAATTTTAATTAATTCTGATTATTTATATTATCAAAATAGTTCCTAATTTGAGTTATAAATCCTAAAGAGAGAAAAGAAAATGTCGCAAGAAATAATGATTCCCGGAGCTGTGGGCGTAGCTATCAAATGTAAGGATGGTGTGGTGCTTGGAAATGATCGTCGTGCTACTTGGGGCTACACTGTCACTAATAAGTCAACCCAAAAGGTCTTTAAGATTACAGATTATATTGGTCTCACATGTTATGGCTTAATAGGGGATTTCCAAATACTTATACGGATTCTTCGGGCACAAGCTAACCTCTACGAATTAGAAACTGGGGAACATATATCTACAAAAAGTATGGGAAAATTAGTCTCAAATTACCTTTACTCACGTAAGATGGCTCCTCTATATACCAATTTAGTGATTGCTGGAATGGATGAAGATGGACCAAAGTTATACACCCTCGATGCACTTGGTTCACTTATGGAAGATGATTATGGAACCGCTGGAACTGGGATGTTACTTTCTATCGGTATTTTAGAAGCAGAATATAAAAAAGATATGACAGTTGCTGCAGGTATAAAATTAGTTGAGAAGGCTATTAGAAATTCTACTAAAAGAGATGCAATGACAGGTAATGGTATAGATATTTTAATCATTACCGAAAAGGGAGCAGAAGAAAAATATTTCGAGATTAAAGAATTAGGAGAATAATCTCTCTAACCCTTTGTTTTTATATTTCAGAGATTCTACTTTTTTTACCATTAATAATTTATTTAATCAAAGCTTAATAATTATTGAATACTCATGTGCTAATAGGCGTAAAATCATGGTGAATTTTTCAAATAATAAGTTCAATGATAAAAGGGAAATTCAAGGGTTTGCTAAAGATGAGATTATAAAAATTAAGGAAACTATTGCAAAGCTAAAATCTGAAGATATTGAGGGTACAAAGTTAAATGACTATTTAAGATCAAAACTTCACACTTCCCCTGAAATTCTTAATCAATATTCTAGCTATTTAAAAGATCTAGAAGTATTTGTATATGATTATTTATTATCAATTGATAATTTTAATTATTTCTATTTAAAGACTGAAATACTAAATGAATTACAGGTTATTTCAAATAATTTGCAAAATCTTAGCTCTAATACCAGAAATATAAGAAGAATAATAAAACACAACATATCATTAGAAGATTCCCTTGTGATAATAGAGGATCTTCTTAAAAAGAGTACTTCTCTTGGATCCAATATACAGCAATCAATTAAAGAAATTATCTCTGTTCATCAGGATTTTACAATGCTTTGGACAGAAATTAATAGGATTAAGAATTTGAATTTTAAATTAAATGATATACCTCCCACAATAGAAAAATGGGATGAAATTAAAGAATTAGTTACTTTTATTATAAGTCTAAATGATGTTTTTCAGAATAAAAGGAAGAAAGATAAAAAAGAGAAGATTTTAACATTTCATTTTGAGGAGATTTATCAGTTCTTCCTTTCAAAAGATGAAAGTAGGATAAAATTTTATTCTGATTTGATATATCTTTTATATTTAAACAAAATTTTTGAAATATATCAAGGAGAGGAATTTATTAATATCCTTGAAAGAAAAGAAGTCATACACAACCTGAAAAATTTTATACGTCCTCTGCTTAAACAATTAATTGAAGTAAAATTAGTAGATGTTTTAGCTGAAATTGATGATATTAATTCAAAAGAAAAAGATTTGAATATTAATTTAAAGACTTTAAATAATCAAAGAATTAGTGAATTTTTACCAAAAATTGTTGATTATTATATAGTAGCTCTAGAGAAGAAATTTCAGGAGAAAATACATGATGTAATTGAAGCGGAGCAATTCGAAGAAATTGCTAATTTTTATTATCAAAAAATCGATCATTTTTTATCTAAAGTTAATGAGATCGAAGATTGGGTTCTAAATGTTGAGAATTTCCTAAATCCTTACGAAACTATTACCGTAGCATTGAGAAAAATATTTTCTAATGTATCCTCTGAAGTATTTCGTAGAAAAAATGAATATCTAACTTTTATTAAAACTGTTAAAGATGAAGAACTAAGAGTTGATATAAGAAAATTTGTCTCTAGTAAAATATCAGAGGTAAATGATTTGATTAGAGTATATGAGGATGAAGCATCTTTAATAATTAAAGAGGAATTCCCTCAACTCAAGAGAATTAGAGAAATTTTAAATGATTATAACATTAAAATCCAGAAAATTAAAGATGAAGTATTTAAAAAATTAGATTCTGTAAAATCAAATGATGTCGATATATATCAAGTAATAAAATTTTGGGAAGATAGTTTAAATCGGAAAAAGCAACAATTAACTTTTCTTATCTCTCTTATTCTTAATAAATTGTTTAAGAGTTTTAAAGAATTAATTGAGAAAGAAGGAATTTTATTTGCAACTATTACAGAGATCACTGAACAAACAGAAAATTTCGAGGGATTACCTCTTAATTTTGCATTATCATCATTTTTAGCAGAGAAACTAACAGAAGAAGAATTGAAGGAGAGAATTTCTGAGATTAAGGCTAAAGTAAACCAATTGAATAATTCACTAGGTCTTTATCAAGTTGAAGTAGCAAAATTGGAGACAATACTGGCAAATAGAGTTAAAGTAAGAAAAGGAATATCTAGTTCAGATGTTCAATGTACAGTTTGTCATAAATTTATTAATTTTGCTTCAGATAGAGTTATTACTTGCCCTTTTTGTGGAAGTACTTATCATTATTTATGTGTTGCGTTTTGGCTTTCTAAATATAACTCATGTCCAATGTGTCAAAACCATTTTCTTGAACCTCATTCAGAGCTATTTGAAACTGAAGAAGATCATGAATTAGATGATATTAAATATTGATTCTTAAATATCTGTCTTCATTTTTTAGATCATATCACGGGAGGGGAGAGAAATATATTAAATGTCAAATATGTTCCAAAAATTATCATAAAAGCCCCGCAAATTATCAAAACATATTTATAAATTTTAGGATTTAAAGATTTACCACCAAAATATACAAAAATAGAAATTGGTATATACCACACGAAATCACCTAATTCATGTCCAATGAAAAATAATAAAAGTCCGAGAGGATTTCCAAAAGTTATATTATAATTTACCAAGAATCCCCATCCAACTAAAGCCCACCATAACTCCCAATACGGGTTTGATAGGCTCACTATAATGCCTCCAACAAAACTATTTCCTTTATAACCCTTTGAATCTTCTTGGATTAATCCTAAAGAAAAATCAGTTTTATAGGCATCTCGTATAACGAAAATCCCATATATTTCTAACAAAATTCCTCCTACAACACCAACTATTGTTAAGAAGATAATATTTTGAAAAAACAATGATGCTCCTGCTAGCAATATGATTATTAAGGTAAATTCTATTAATGCATGACCTAGTAAAATAAATACTCCTGCGAGATATCCCCTTTTTTGTTTAACAGATTTATATATGGTAAATGTTAATAAAGGTCCTGGTGATAATGCACCTGATAAAGCTACGAGAAAGGACATCAACAAAATTTCAATCATAGTTCTTTAAATTAAAGCCTTTATCCTAACAACCATCTCATAACTGCAAACACTACGATAACAATGATTAGAATTGGTATAATTAATAGTAAAATCCAAAGATAAGCTCGTAAAAAGCCTCTCCTAAAAGATTTTAATCCCTCCTTCCAATCTTGTCGTGTTTTTTCTTGCCATTCTTTAAAATCTTGACGAACTTTATTCTTGTAAGTATCCCATTGTTCTTTTGTTTCTATTCTTCGTTGTTCTACACCTTGGTTCCATTCTTTTATATTATTTTCCCAATCTTGTTTAACTTTTTTGAAGAAACCATTCACTTTTTCTTTATTCTCTTCCCATAATTCTTTGTTCTTTTTTGATTGTTTTTCTAGACTATTTTTAAAAGTTTCGAATCCATCCTTTATTCCATCTAAAAAGTTTTGCCAACCTTTTGAACTCTGTTTTTCAGTTTCTATTTGTTTTTCAGAATCTTCTGAATTGTTTTCATTACTCATAATTGTTGGTTAATTTTTTTTAATATTTAAATTCAGTAAATAAAATTCAATTCCATACAAATATTATTTATTCCTAGATAAGATTCTTTTTAATTTTTAAAAAGTGTATTGATAATTATGAAATTTAGCATTATTCAAAAAACTCCATTATTTAATACTTTTTCAGAAATTGGAAAAAGAATATTTCTACCAGATGGGATTTTCTATTGGTCTGGAAGAGCTAAAAATGAAGCTGAGTTAATTGGAACAATTGGAGCCGCTTATGGTTTTGAGAAGGATTTTATTGAAGGAGGAGATTCTGATTGGTTGCCTTGTTATCTGAAAGAAATTGCAGAATATTCAAACTTAAATATTAATGAGATCGTTCCTTATACCTCTATTGGTGGATTGAAGGCTACAAGGGAAATTTGGAAGGAATGGATAGTATACAAATCATTATATAACCTGAATGACGATTTATCTTCGAGATTAAACAAATATATAACAACTCCAATAATAACAGGGGGAGTTACTAACGGAATTTTTCAAGCTTGCTCAATATTTTTAGATCCAAGTGATTATATTATAGTTCCAAATAAGAGATGGGGTAATTATGATAATATTATAAACAAATTCATTGGTGCAAAAATTAAATCTTTCGAATTTTTTAAAAATAGTAAGATAAATTTTAATGGATTGGAGACTGCTATCAGAGAAATTGGTAAAAAACAAGAAAAGATTGTCATCCTTTTAAATTTTCCCAATAACCCGACCGGCTACGTCCCCACAGAAGAAGAGGGTTTTAAAATTGTTGAAACATTAAAAGAATGCCAAATAGCTCAAGAAAAACCAATTATTGTTTTAGCTGATGATGCGTATGAACCATATATTTTCAAAGATAACGTGTTAAAGAGATCAATATTCTATGACTTACATCAATTGGATGAAAATGTCATTCCAATTAAATTAGATGGAATTACCAAGGAACTTTTAATTTATGGAGGGCGTATTGGTTTTCTCACATTAGGGTTAAAGCCAAAATGGATAAAAAACGATGAAGAATTGAAAATTTTAAAACAGGAAATAAATAATAAATTGGAAGGTTTTGTTCGGGCAACAATTTCAAATTGTAATAGTTTCTACCAAGTAATTGTCCATAAGTTATTTCAGGAAAAGGGAATAGATCAAATTATGCAATCAAGAAATGCTGTACTAAATTTACTCAAAAAAAGATATGAATGTATTAATTCCGAGTTAGAGAAAATAGATAATCCAAATATTTCAGTCGATCCTAATTCGGGAGGATTTTTTGTATTTTTAAATTTAAACTCTGATAAAATTAAAGCCACAGATTTCGCAGATCACTTATTAAAAGAATTCAAAGTAGGGATAATTCCCGTTGAGAAGTTAGACGAAAATGTAAATGGAATTCGAATTGCTTATTGCTCCGTAGATCTAAACAAAATACCGGAATTGATTAGAAGAATTAATTTAGCTTTAAATGAATTTTCTTAGCTTTTTTTCAACCTTTCTGAAGAGAATAATATATTAATATTATCTTAGTTTTTATCAAAATTTTTATAAACTTATTTTTATAATGTTATTAAAAAATAATTTAATTTATTCAAAAAAGTGAGAATAAAACATGAAACTTTTTCTTATTGATCAAGGAAATCTAAATGAAATAAATAAGCCAATCTTTTCCAGTGGAGATGTTTATCTTGTTGACGATGAAAAAACCATCTATGTCTGGATAGGTAATAAATGCTCTGTGGATGAGAAAACCGCTGGTGCTGCTCAAGCAAGAACACTCGACCAGCAGCGCGGAGGTGCTGCCAAGATAATTACAGTAGATCAGGGGCAAGAATCAAAAGAATTTATGAAAGCAATTAACCTTATGGGTGCCATGAAAATTGTTGAAAAGAATTTTGCCAAAACATTACTTAAGGATGTCACAACTGGCGATTTTGCGCAATTCCATGAGTGGAAAAATGTATTGTATCGAGTCTCTTCAGAGGAATTTGAAGATATCAATGCTATGAAGATGATTCAGGTTCCTTTTAAAAAAGAATCATTAGCCTCAGAAGATTGTTTTGTTGCAGATTTAGGTAATAAAGTATATATTTGGCAAGGGAATGCTTGTACTGTGACTGAACGTGTAAGAGCAGGACAGTGGGCACGAGCTATAGACGCTGATAGAGCAGGATTGCAACAGGAAACTATTTTTGAAGAAGGTGATGATTCAGAATTTCTAGCGGCTATAACAAGAGGAGAAGATTATAAAGAATCTGATGCAGTACAATTAAAGGCAGAATCTGTATTAGAGGGTGAGGATGAAGATGACAGAGTAGCAAAAGCAATCCAACCAGAATTTAAATCAAAAGTAATGGAAGTTTCTCCAGATGAAGTAAAAGCAGATATTTCGGAAGTAAAAGCTTCTGGAGCAGCTCCAGGCATTCCAGGCAGAACAGATTCTTCCATTTTAACTGTAGAAAAATTAGAGGGTCGAAGGAAATGCCCAGAATGTGACAATGATAATCCCCTTATGATTCATGAAAGCGTTGATAAGTCTAATATAATTCTTGATTATCCACGAGTTTATGGAAAGAAATATAAATGTGGCCAATGTGGAGTAGAGTGGCGCGAAAAATAAAGTTATTCTAAATATTTTATTTTTTCTCTTTTTTTAAAAGTCTAATATTAAAAAGAATTTATAACCTCAATTAATTATGATTTCTGAAGATCTCTTCTCATCATTTTAATTTTCTTTTTAAGTTCAATTATTTCTTCATTTTTTTGTTCGAGTTCTGATTCGAGTTTTACTTTTTCATCTTCAATTTGTTGGAGATCCCTTAAAAGCTGTTCTTCCTTTTGTTTTGTATCACCTGTTTTGCTCTGTAATTCCTTCAACTGTTCTCTGAGACTCTTTATTTCCTGTGTTTTATCATCAAGTATATTTCGCATATTGGCGAGCTCTAATTCAAATTTACCTGCAAGGTTTCCAGCTTTTTTATGTGCGTCTTCTAATTTTTGTTCAAGATGATCTATTAAATCCTGATTAGATATGTTTTTTTGTTTCATTTCTTCAATTTCTACGACAAGTGTTTTATTTCGTTCTATTTTCTTTTCAAGATCCTTCTTTACTAAATTGAATGTTTCTAATTTTTGTTGAAGATCATGAATTTTTTGATGGGCAGTTTTCAGATCATTTTCAATAGTAAAAATTGATTTTTCTTTTTCAGTTATAATTTCATCTTTTTTTTCTAAGAGAACTTCAAGTTTTTCAAATTTAGATTTTTGGATGGAATCTTTTTCAAGGTACTGAAGTTGTTCTTTTAATTCTTTAATCATTATTTCTTTTTCATCCAATTTATTAATTAAATCCTGATTTTCAGTTTGTTTTGATTTAATTTGCTCAATTTCAGAAGTTAGTTCTTTAATTTTTTCGACTTGGTCATTGATAATTTTATTGAATTTTGATGATTCTTCCTCAAATGTAGAATTTAGTTTTTCGATTTCATCATTTTTAGTTTCAATTGTTTCATATAATTTTTGAACGGCTTGATTTTGCATGGTAGTTTCTTCAGCTTGTTGAGTTATTTCTTTAATATTTTGCTCTAAATTCTGTATTTTTTGACTTTTTTCAGAAATCTCCCCGATTAATCTTTTATTTTCCTCCATAAAGTAGTCGAGTTGTTCTTTAAGCTCGTCTTCAGTTTTTAATATTTCTTCTTTCTCTTCTTTTTCTTCTACCCAACCGAGCGTCGAGAGTGCATCAACAATTGATTTATCGTTATCTTCCTCATGACTTTCACGATCATCAGACATATGTTTAAAATCACCATTTGATCTATTAAATTTTATTATTTTTCAATTTTTAATTCTTCTATATTAAAAATATATCGTCTATCTAAGAAAAATTTTGTAATATATCCAATAGTAAGTGCGATTATAAAGCTAATTTCTAGCGGTGTATTTAGATAATTTGTTAATAAAAATTGAATTCCAATATTTTCAATAGTTGTTATTATTGCAAAGCCGAAATATTTAAAGAATTCTATTGATGTTTCTTTTAATCCAGTGCCGGTTTTTTTAAAAACTATATATTTATCAAGAAAGAATTTAATAATATAGGTAATTCCTACTGCGAAAATGGAGCCAATTAATTCACGCATATTGAATGGTTCAACTGAACAATAAAATACATGAAAAAACTCAATTGTCCCAAAACTTTGACAGAAAACTGGAGCTATAACTAATTGGTTTAGTTTTTGAATTAAATAATTCAGGCCAATCATTAAAGCCGCAAATAAAAAATAGAGCATCATTTGTCTTTTAATATCATTATTTTCAACCATATTTAACACATCTTATTCAATTATTAATTTTTCTCCACAATGATAGCAAAATTTCGCAACAGACTTTGTTATTACACCTTTACATCTCGGACAATATCTCAATTTTGAATTATCAATATCCTCCAAGAGTGAAAAATCAGTTTTTTTATTTTCAAATTTAGCACCTTGGGATTTAATAGAGCTAAAAGAAAAGGGTAAAAAGCAAATAATTGGGATAAAAAAAAAGAAATCAATAGTCAATGATAATACTAAGAAAATTATAAAAATCGAGATAAAAATTAAGTTTAAAACAAAATTTCGCTTCATTTTTATTAAATAACTCAAAACAATTAAAAATTATACTTTATGATTTTTTATTCCTCAATACGATCTTTCCAAGAGTCTGTTCTTGTTAAATTGTCATCTTGTATAGCTGAAGGTGCATAAAGTGAACCTCCTGCTCTTTGTCGAGTAGGTGAAACAATCTCCATGATTTCTCTGAAAGATTCTTGTGTTTTGCCCTTCTCTCCTATAAGTCTTTTTACCACATATATTATTACAGAAAAATACAGTGAAAAAATTAAGTAAAGAGCTAGCCATCCACTGCCAAAAATTAGGATTGGAAAGGGGAGTAATCCACTATTATAATCTATATAAATAAAACCTAAAACTACAAAAATACCTATAAAAATTGAGCATCTAAGACACAGAGGAACCAATTGTTTTTTCATCATCAATTTCATAAATTGTGTTGATTCACGTTGCAATTGAGCCATTGATTGGTAATCTCCTAGAACTTGGGCATTCTTCATGCGTTCTCTAAGATTTATTGCTTTTTTTCTCATATCTTTTAAGTTTTCCTTTTTAATTCCTAAGGCATAATTAAGAATCATGCCTAAGAGTATCATCCCTAAAGTTATAATAAGAATTTGTAATATTACTGCTAAATTTGACATTATTCCATCACTATATTATGAAAATTATTTTTTTAATTAAATTTTTTGAATTGTCAATATTCTTGATGTATAATTTATATCAAGCTACATAAATTTAAGATTGAGTAAAAACCTTTATTACCTTAATTTACCTTCTAGAAAACCTTTTATATATTTAGCATAAACTGTCTTCCAGCGAGTGGGGATTGAGGAAGCTATTGCGCATCCAATTCTGCAGCCATTACAAAAATCATAACTGTCATTTTTCTTCATTATCTCTTTAACCTTTTTAGAGTAATATATATTTGAAATTGGGTACTTCAAAGCATTAAAACTTATTAATGGATGAATTTTACAAGGATAATTGATATATCCATCATGACTTATAAATAAATAAGCTTCTGCAACATGACAACGCAAAATGTTTTGGTTATATATAGGAAACCCACCAAAACCGCCTCTCTCAACTACTTCAACACTAATAGGATCAGTTAAAACATTATGATATTTTTTTCTTAATTCTCGAATTAAACCTGCCCAGATTGAGATATCTGGAATCATTTCTTGAATATCTTGGATCTGATACCTCCCATTAGAATAATCTCTTATAATATCTTCACATGGATATAACTCTATAGAGCATCCTAAATTCTCAACTAATTGGCAAATATCATCTAATAAGTGAATATTATCTTTCATAACTACCGTACTAATGATAGGTTTAATATCGAACTTATTAGCTAGTTTAATAGATTCGATTACTCTATCAAATACTTTAATTCCTCTCATTTTATCATGTAATTTTGCTGTCGGATAGTCCAGTGAAAGTAATACATAATCCAAACCTTCAATTTTTTGTTCTTTAAATAATTTAGGCAATAAAAATCCGTTAGAAGCTATACCATTCATAAAATCATGAATTACACCAGTGTAATATATTAATTCTGGTAAATCTTTTCTTAGAGTTGGTTCCCCACCTGTAAAAGAGAGTGAAAGGACACCTAAGTCTGCGACCTGATCAATTAATAATTTTATTTGTTCTGTGGTCATATCATTTCCTAAAATAGATTCAGGTAAAGAATGAATCGAACAGAATGGACACTTCCCATTACAGCGAAGAGTTAATTCTATCTGAGCAGAATAGGGAATCTTACTACTAGTAAAATTGTTTAAAATAAAATTTTTTATATATTGAATCCATTTTTTAACTCTCATTTGAGGAATTTATTTCTACACCGCATTTCCCTTATTAAATTTCTAATTAAGAATTTAAAGAAGTTTATTATTAAAAATCTAACTTATAGAATTAATAACATAATCATAAAGATATCTACTTTGCAGAATTACAAAAAAAATAAAAAAATATAATTCTTACGTCTAATATTCATACCCACACTGTTTACAGACGTATTTTTTTGCATATATCTTTACTCCACCCATTTGATGCAAAACTTGGCTTTTATCTTCATGTGTGGCAAATGTGGTACTTCCACACTCTGGGCAAATTCTGCGACCCTCGACTGGAGGTTTCTCTTCTAATCGTGCTTCTTCCTTTTGCTTGTCGACTATAGCAGAAGGTTTCACTGTTGTAATAGCGGGAGTAGAAGGTGCTGATGCCACTGGAGTTGAACTTACAGATATAGGTTCAGCTTTCATTAATTTATCAAGTTTAAGGTTAATGTCTTCAAGTAGTTTTAATACTTTTTGTTCAAATTCTGACAATATAGTTCTCCTCTTAAAAATTATTTTTCAAATTTAATCTATTTTTTTAAAGAATTAATCTAAGTTTGATTTTATATACTTTGGTAAAATGAAAAATCCTCAATCTTAATTGGAATAAATTGTTCGGATGAAGCATTGTAGAATGGTACTTATTTATCTTAATGCTTGAAATAATTGTTTTTGCAACAATAATCTCCAATTTAAAGCTATTCATTAAAAAAAATAGAGGAATTATTTTGGTTAATGATTTCAATAATAATTTAAAAATTAGTTTGATTATCCTCTTGATTTATAATATTCATTAATGAATTTAATTCATTAGAATAATTTAATTACCTATTATTATATTTATATTCATTTAAAAATGAAATAATTTGAATGTGGGTTTTAGATGAAAAAACTGATTTTTGCTTATGTTTCTGATTGCTCAGACCCAAAAGATTTACTCCTAGCAGCAAGTATTCGTAAATTTGGAGGATCTTTATCAGGTTATCCAATTTGGGTTTTAATTCCAAAAAGGGAAGAAAGTGTTGTTAACGAGATAAAAAATTTATTTTTATTGCTGAATGTTGACCTCATTCCTTTTTCAACTGAGGATGAGTCAAAATTCCCTTTTATTACCTATGTCCTTGCTGCCGCAAATGCTGAAGCATTAGCAAAAGAAAAAACAAAACTTCTTGCATGGCTTGGTTCAAATACAATTATTTTTAATGAACCAAAACACTTTCTTTTGGATAATGATAAGAATTTAGGTTATCGACCAGTTCATCATACTAATATTGGGTCATTTTATGATGAATCAATAGATCCATTTTGGGATCTAGTGTATCAAAAATGCAATATATCTAAAGAACAAATTTTTCCAATGAAAACACATGTTGACCATAACAAGCTCCGCCCTTACTTTAATGCTGGTTGTTTGATCATTAGACCAGAGAACGGATTACTTCAATCATGGTGGAATACTTATAAAGAATTACATAATGAAAAGTGTATTAAAGATTATTACAATAAGAACTACATATATGCTATATTCATTCATCAAGTAATCTTATCAGGTGTAATACTCTCTACCATGGAAAGAAGTGAACTTTTTGAACTGCCTTTTGATTATAATTATCCATTAAATCTATATTATAATTGTCCGTTTGTTTATCGGGCTAAAGATGTTAATAAATTAATTACAGTACGTTATGAGGATTTAGGAGATCTTAAAAAGATTCCCATTCAAGATCCTTTGAAAAGTTGGCTAATAAGTCAAATAGATAACTTTTTCCTAAAAACATTATCCTCTGTTGAGAAAGCTAAATTTGGAAAAGTACCTCTAATTTATCCTGTCCCGATTATTCTTGCAGGAGCACTTGTTAACAATAAACCTAATTTTGAGACATTAGGAGATGTTGGAATAATGGGCATTAATCCTCCACTTGTTTACATCTCATCAGGTCAAGATCATTATACAAATCAAGGAATTCTTGAACATGGAACCTTTAGTGTTAATTTTCCGACAACTCAACTTCTTGTAAAGACCGACTATTGCGGAATAGTATCTGGAAAAGATGAGGATAAATCACATCTATTTAATATTTTCTATGGTGACCTAAAAACGGCACCCATGATTCGAGAATGCCCTGTGAATTTAGAATGTAAAGTTGTTAAAGAATTCTCAATTCAACATCGACAGATTTTTATTGGAGATGTTGTACAGGCTCATGTTAGTGAAAATTATGTAATCATTAGCGAAGAAGGCCAAAAAATTGCAGATATGGTAAAATTAGATCCAATTATCTATGCATTAGATAATCGTTATTATAAAATTGGTGAAATTATCGGAATGGGATATCAAGAAGGCAAGAAATTTAAACAGGATTAGAACAAATTTGAAAATCTTATACAAATAACTTGTTCATAACCTTATAAACTCATAAGGTCATTTTTTTAATATTTAATTAAATCTCTGCTTGCTATAATATTTATATCAAGTCCCAGAACATTTGATACTAAAATATCTCCCATTTTTATAGGCGCTTTGCTTTTCATTTTTGCAATTTCTTTAAGAGCTTCTTCTAATCGTTCTTTTGGAATTGGTTTGTCTGATCTTACAGGGATTAAGGGTAAGAATCCATTTTCTACTTGTATGGTTGTGGTAAGAATTCTCTTTGGTGCGACGAATTCTTCTCTTGCATATTCCTCTCCCCTCTTACATGAATGACCTTCTATAATCAATTCACCATTTACATTTTCAACATGAACAAGGCAACCAGTAGGACAAATAATGCATCTTATATCCTTAAATCCTTCTGGTAGCTCATTTTCTTTGGTTTTCGTTGATATTTCTCATCACCTCCTCTTTGGATCAGTCTTCCTCAATTAAAACCTCCGGTCGAGGGATCACCTCGATTTCCAAGGTTTTACATTCAGGATCTATTTGTTGCTCACTTAAATTTAATTTTATTTCAATCATTTCACTAGGAATAACATATCGCCTCTTTCGTCTATACACAATCTTATTTTTTTCATCTTTAAATTGAATTAAAAGTCTTCTATCTGGTCGTTTAACTCTAAAGGTAAAAATGATATCTTTAGATAAATCAGTTCTATTAATTAAATCGGGCTTTATATAATTAACATTTTCACCGGGTTTACAGACTATTTGGTCTTTTTTTTCACTCTTTTTTCCAAATCTTTCCTTAATGTATTCAACAGCATTTAAACCTGCGCGCTTTGCTTCTGCCGATACCAAATCAACTAAATCATGAACTTGTAAAACATTACCGCATGCAAATATACCATCAATAGTAGTCTCTAAATTATTGTCAATAATGGGACCACCCATTAGTGAGATTTCTGCTCCTGCTTCTCTAGTTAATTCATTTTCAGGAATTAACCCAACTGATAATAATAGTGTATCACATTCAATAAATTTGTCAGATCCTATAACCCTATCAAAATTTCTATCTACCTTTGATATTGTTACACCTTGAACTCTGTCCTTTCCATGGATCTTTGTTACTGTATAACTGGTAATTAAAGGAATTCCGTAATCTTCTAAACATTGTACTTCGTTTCTAATTAACCCACTTACGTAAGGTTGAATTTCGACAACAGCTTTTACTTGACATCCTTCCCAGGTTAAACGACGTGCCATAATCATACCAATATCGCCACTCCCTAAAATCACATACGTTCGACCAGGTAAATATCCTTCGATATTAACAAATCTTTGAGCTTGCCCAGCAGTGTATATTCCAGAAGGTCGAAATCCAGGAATATTAATTGCACCTCTTGTTCTTTCACGACATCCCATTGCAAGGATAATAGTTTTAGCTTGAATCTCGATTAGTCCTTCATCTTTGTTTACAGCATATAATTTTTTATCTGGAGTGAATTCAATTACCATTGTGTCTAATTTAGAAGGAATTTTAAGTTCTTTTGCTTGATTAATAAACCTTTGCACATATTCAGGTCCAGTTAATTCTTCTTTAAATTCATGCAGACCAAATCCATTATGAATGCATTGGAGTGTGATTCCTCCTAATTCTTTATCCCTTTCTATAATTAAAACATCTAATTCAGCTTTTTTAACGACAATAGCAGCAGCTAATCCAGCAGATCCCCCTCCTATCACAACAACATCTACTTCATATTTCTTCATTTTTCACTAATACCTCTTTTTTTGCTTTTCAACATTAAATCTTTTGTTTTTCCCATCAAAAAATTAGTGTCTTCGCCCCTTTTTGTGATTTCTTCATATTTTTTATTCAACTCTCTTGAAAGGATTTCAATGACACGAGGACGACAAAATCCTCCTTGACATCTACCCATCCCAGGTCTGCATCGAAATTTAATTCCATCTACAGTATTAGCTCCAACTGGTGCATGAATAGCATTAATAATTTCCTTTTCAGGAATAGTTTCACAACGACATATAATTCTCCCCCAAGCAGGGTCTTCTTGAATCTTTTTGTCAAGTTGTTCTTTAGTAAAGTCGTTAAATCTTTCAGGTTTAGGTCTAATTGGATTATAATCTTCTTTAACTTTTAATTCTACGCCTAACAGTTCAAGAAATTCAACAACCTTCTCTGCAATTGCGAATGTTGCTGATAAACCAGGAGATAAAATGCCCGCTACATTAATAAAGCCATACACATCTGTATTATCAATTATAAAATCATAAGTGTCTGGAACTGCTCTTAATCCAGCAAAATTTCTAATTGAGCTTCTTACAGGAAGACCTGGAACTAATTTCATTCCTCCATCTAAAATTTCTTTTAAGCCAGCAGTTGTTGTTGAAATATCCTCACTATCAGTTATATTTTGAGCATTAGGTCCTACAAAAGTGTTTCCATGTAATGTAGGACAAACTAATATTCCTTTTGACACTTTTGTGGGAATTGGGAATAGGATCTTATTCAATTGAATAGCATTTCTATCAAAGAGAATATATTCTCCCTTTCTTGGCATAATGCTAAAATAATCTAAGCCCAACATTTTAGAAATTTTTGCTGCATATAAACCAGCTGCATTAATAAGATTTCGACCCTGAAATTCACCTTGATATGTTCTTACAGTGAAAATATAATCTTGATGTTTAATTTTCACAACTTCATGATTTCTGAAAAATTTCACCCCATTCATAACTGCATTTTCTGCTAAAGCAAATGTTAGTTCATAAGGGCTAGCGAGTCCTGCAGAAGGTGCATATAAGACGCCCACAACCTCATCAGTTAAATGTGGTTCCATTTTTTTTATCTGTTTCTTATCTAATATTACTTCTAAATCAGGAACGCCATCTTCAATGCCTTTTTTTCGTTCTTCTTCTAATTGTTTTATTTGATTATCCTCTAAAGCTACAACAAACGAACCAATTCTTTTGAAGGGAAAATTCAATTCTTTTGCTGCTTGGGTATATAATTTATTTCCTTTAATACATAAATATCGCTTAATATATTCTCTAGAAGAAGCATACCCAGCATGTATTACTCCAGAATTAGCCTTTGTAGCCCCAGAAGCAACTTCTGCTTCCTTTTCTAGTAAACAAATCTCTAAGTTATATTTTGAAAGCATACGAGCTATAGAACAACCAGTAACTCCGCCTCCAATTATTATGACATCGTAAATCAATTATAGACAAACCCTTTAAATAATATTTTGGTTTAAAAATCTAAAATGGATATTAGAATCTAATCTTAACAAATATATATACCTTTTAAATTTATTAAAGAGAAGAATAGATTTTTAGAATCAAATTTACAAAATTGATTGTGTAGTTTTATTACACCTTTTAATCTAAAAAATAGCGATTAATATAAACCAGATAAGATTAAATACAATCGCAAGAAGAATTAAAATCTTTGTTACGGGATTAAACATTGTATTCTTTATTCCTTTTGCCATCTTTGACTTTAACTCATTCTCAATGAGATTTTCAATCGCATTATTACTTGGGCTTGCTTCCTTTTTCATATGAATAGATCCCAGAAATCGAGGATTTACTAAACTTTTAATAATATTACCTAAATTATTTGAATAAAGTTGACTTTTCTTATTAATAACCGGAAGTTCCTTAAATTCTGTCTCATCTTTAGATTCCTTATTTACTGGTTGCTTCATTCTTTTTTCCTTTGACAATTCACTAATTTTCTTTTCATTATTTAAAAATCAACATAATCTTAAATTTTTTTCGATTATAGAACAAAAAAAGAATGTATCTTATAATTGATAAAATAATGATTTTATACATTAATATTATAATTCTTCCAATGAATCTGCAATATGATTCTTAAATTCGGCAAATGTTTTTATATTCATTCCAACATTTTTTAAGATCTCTTCAGGATATATTTTAAAAAATTTTTTAGATATATTTCTTAACTCATTCAAGATTTTTTTAGCTTTTATTTCATTTGATGAATTTGCCACGAAAAGGAAATGATTATTCTTAATGATGGTAAAACGAATGCTACTCATCTCAAAATTAGAAATTCCCCCTTCAGTAAGGTTTTCAGCAAATGTATTCAAGGCACTCATTAACCCTCCAAAAACTTGTGGTCCTACTCTCGGATCAATTACTCGACTAAATACGGTTAAACCACTTTCAGTTAATATCCAAATATCTCTTACAACTTTTGCCAAAATAAATTCCTCGTTTTAATAAAATTCTCATCAATAAGATTGTATTTTATTAGTATTAAGATTATGATTTTAAAAAATCACGATTTTATTAAAAAAGAATAATATATAACTTAAGTTGATTATCAAAATATAATTAAATATCAACATAAAAATTTTGACATATGGAACTAGATTATAATAAAATCTCTGAAGATTTGTCTATTAAGTTTAAGGAAATTGTCGGAGATAATTTTTTTTTTGATAATTATGAAATCAGATATAGTTATGCTTTCGGTTGTTCAATTTTTAACAAAGATTGGATTCCAGATTTAATTTTAATTCCACAAAATTCTCAACAAATTTCTGCAATTTTAAAATTAGCAAATGAAAATAAAATTCCAATTACTCCTCGAGGTAGTGGAACTAGTTTATGTTCTGGCTCATTAAGTCCATATGGTGGAATAATTTTAGATTTAAGTAATATGAGTAATATTATTTCAATAGATATTGATAATAATATTGTAGAGGTTGAGCCAGGGGTAATTTGTGATGAATTAAATGAAACATTAAAACCACATGGATACTTTTTTCCTCCAGATCCAGGTTCAAGTTCTGTTGCTACGATAGGAGGAATGGTTGCTAGTAATGCAGGTGGCATTCAAGCATTCAAATATGGTGTTACAAAAAATTATGTAACATTTTTAGAAGTAATACTACCTGATGGGAGAATTTTAAATTTAGGTTCAAGAGTTTTAAAGTCTGTTTCTTCTTACAATTTAAAAGACCTTTTTATTGGTTCTGAAGGAACTTTAGGAGTTATTACAAAAATTGGTTTAAGAATCCGCCCTTTACCGAAAACAAGAAAATTAGGGCTTTTTATATTTGATAATGTTGAAGATTTGAGGGATGCTGTTTTAGAGTTAAGACGAAGTGGGATCGTGCCAAATTTGTTGGAATTTATGGATAAACTCATATTAAAAGCAGTCACTGATTATTTAGGAGGAGAGTTCTATGATTTTCCAAATGGATATGTCTTATTGGCAGAAGTTGATGGAGATTCTACAAGAGAAGTGGATGAAATATTCACTATTATGTTTGACATCATTATTCAAAAAAATCCTATTTTCCATAAAGTTGCGATGACAGAAGAGGAACGAGAAAGATTAATTTTAGCAAGAAAAGCTAATCTTCCAGCTTTATCAAGAATCAGACCAAATTCATGCGTTGAAGATTGTACAATTCAAATTTCAGAATTTTCAAAGGTTGTAAAAAAAATTGAGAAGATCCCTAAAAAGATCAATGCAAAAAACTTATTAGTTGCGATTATTTGTCATATGGAGGGAAATTTGCATCCCACTTTTCTATTTAATGAAAATGATGAGCAAGATGTAAAAGATTTTAAAAAAGCAATAGATTATTTATACCGAAAAATAATCATCCCAGCAGGGGGGTCTATAACTGGTGAACATGGTATTGGAAAAATAAAAACTCCATATCTTGAACTAGAACATGATTCTAGTATAATTGATTTGATGGCTCAGATTAAAAAAATTTTTGATCCGAATATAATATTAAACCCAGGAATTGGAAAAGGAGATAGCCGTACTTTAATGGAGGTTAGTAAAAAGCGTAAATTAAAAAAACACACTAATCAAATTTTGGAATTAAAGTGTATGAGATGTGGTTTTTGTATCTCATGTCCATCGAGAATTAATTATGTTATAGAGACTTATAGCCCTAGAGGGCGTTTGAGTCTTCTTAATGGATTAATATATGGCGATTTAGAATTAAGTGATTTAATCATTGATGTATTACATACTTGCACATTATGTGGACTTTGTCAGAGCAAATGCCCTGCAGGAGTAAACACAATCGAAATTTTTGAAAAAGTGAGAGAAATTATCCATAAAAATCGTGAAAAAAAATGAAATTCGACTATGGAAAGAGTGGTATTGAAATAAATTTGGATCCAAAATGGAATACTACAATTTTTTATGCTTCAGAAAATAAATCTATTGAGCATCCAATAGCTAAAATCAAGGAATCCATTAACAATCCAATTGAGGGGCCATCTTTAAAAGAAATAATTAATAGAAAAACCAAACTAGAATCTGTATGTATTGTTTCGAGTGATGTGACTAGACCTGTACCATCGAACCTAATTCTTGAAGCAATAGTAGAGGAGTTGAACTCATATGGAATTAATGATAATCAAATTTATGTTCTAATTGCTACTGGATTACATCGTACTTCTCGTGATGATGAGTTGGGACGTATTTTAGGGAAAAGTCTAAAAAGTAGAATTAAAACAGTTGATCATAGATCAAATTATATGGATTCATTGGTATATATAGGCAATTCAGTTGATAATGATCCAATTTTTGTAAATAAATACTATTATTCAGCAGATTTGAAGATTTTGACTGGTTATGTCGAACCTCACTTCTTTTTTGGATTTTCAGGTGGCCGTAAATCATTGGTACCGGGAATTGTGGGTACAGAAACTATCCAAGCGAATCATTCTGCAGAAAAAATTTTTTCTCCATATGCTCGTTTTGGATTTTACAAAGAAAATCCATTGCACCTGCATTCACTTGAAATTTCTAAGAAAATAGGTGTTGATTTTGTTGTTAATGTTTGTATTAATAAACAACATAAAATTGTTGAAGTAGCTTCTGGGGATTTAATTAAAACTCATGAAAAATTGGTAGAATATCAGTTAAAACATATCTTCACCGAAATTAAGGAGCGTTATGAAGTGGTTGTATGCGGAAATGGAGGATATCCTTTAGATCTTAATTTATATCAAGCAGTAAAAAGCATGGCAATTGGAGAAATGGCTGTAAAAGATGGAGGAACAATAGTCGCTGTAAATGAATGTGCAGAAGGTATTGGAGTAGGACAAGATAATTTTAAAGAGTTATTATTCTCTGGAATGACTCCAAAAGAAATTCATAAAAAGATCTTAAATAAAGAAATTATAGTACCTGATCAATGGGAAATACAAATTTTAGCTCGAATTCTTATGAAAGCGGAGATATTTATTATTTCTGAATTGAATAAAAATGAGATTGGTAATATTGGGTTAAAGTATGCAAAAAATGTTGAGGAAGCTATTAGAATATGTTTAAAAAAATATGGACAAGAAGCGTCTATATTAATCTTACCAAATGGTCCCCAATTACTACCATTATGTAAAAAATAGATTGTTTATTACTAAAATCTCTCTAACTTTTATAAATTCGTGATAAGGAAATACGTGTTAGTATCACGCATAACAAAGAATGGTGGAAAAGATGGTAATCCTAAGTCCGGTTTAATCATTTAATTTTTAGATCCTCCGTTTTCGCTTTAAATATTTTTCTTTTTGTATATATTTTAATATGAAAAACTAGATTAATTTTATAGGATTAAACTGTGATTCCATAGTGAATCACTAGGTATTAGAATATATTATTGTTATTCATCTTTGAAATATACATATCCCATTTTTTTTATAGATAGTATTAGGGGTTATCTCAAAGCAATAAGAGCTGTAAGGAAATGAAGATCGGGAAATATTGGATAAAAATTCCAAATATTAAATTCGCCTGCTACTCCTCAGTCATTTTAAATTCGATCTGTGGTTTCTTGGGTATTTTTTATCTATTCAGTTCTTCCTACTCGAGATTATGGAGTTTTTACGGAATTATTCTATTAATTACTATTTTTGGTAATCTAATTCTTATTTTTGTTAGTTCAAGAAAAAAAAATGGAGAAAATAGATTCACAAATAAAATGAATACTTTTAGTTATACTTATCTAACTTTTATCATTCTTGCTATGGTTTGTATGATGCTTGGTAATTTACTTGTTTCTGTAACTTATTCCAATCAATTAATTGATAATTTATTATCATATGTTTTAATAGATTTCTTCTATTTTGGAATTTTAATTATTGGAATTATTTATGCTATTTTTGGAGTTAAAACATACAATAAAATTAACTTGGGGGTTGATACTTATACGCTCAATATAAAAATCTCAAGAAGATTTGTCAAAGCTAAAAAAGTATTTAAAAAAATAGCAATAATCATTTCAAGGGGAACCTTTATCATTGGTATTATATTTGGAATTGTAATTTTATTTGGCTCATTTGAAATCGTAACAACTTTTATCGCAATTGTTTCTGGCCAATTCGGCATCTTCTTTTCTATTATATTTTTCGCAAATACAATTTTACTCTTAAAATTAAAGCATCATAGATGGAATAAAAGAAAATTCTATAGAACCGCAATGTCTGGAATTTTTGTCTCATTATTATTATTAACTCCATTATTTTTAACCCATTATACTATTAATAATATAGAAAGAAATTTCTCAAGTATTTTTGGCCCAAATTGGAGAGAGGAAATACCCGCTGAAGCAAATAATTATTTTTTAGAAACTCCTTTTTCTTTATCAAGTTATTTTCTAGGTATACCACCTAAAGATTGTAGGATTGAAAAAAATGTTTTATTTTATAATGATGAAGGAATCCAGCTATATTTTGATGCATATATGCCCAAATCTAATATTAAAGGACTTCCTGGCGCAAATTCTACTATTATTAGGATCCATGGAGGTGCTTGGGTTTCTGGTGATAAAGGTTTGATGAATATGATGCAGATGAATAAATATTTCGCTGCTCAGGGTTATATTGTTTTTGATATTCAATATGGAATTGCTGAAAATCCATTATATGCTTTAGATCCCTTAACACCTACTTATAAAAAAGGTAGCTTTAATATAGATGATATGATACGGCATATTGGAATTTTTACGAACTACTTAACAAATCATTCAGAAGAATATGGAGCAAATTTAGATTCTGTATTTTTCAGTGGGGGTTCGGCAGGAGGTCATCTAAGTTGTGCTGCTGCTTTAGCTATAGCAAGCGGAGATTATACAGATATATTCAGTGCTAATTTAACCATAAAAGGTTTAGTACCATTCTATCCCGCAAATGATCTAATGAATTTTTTTGGACTTAGTGGAAGCCTTGAGTTTAAAAATCCAGAAAACTTAATTGAAAGCGATAGTCCTCCCTGCCTCATCTTTCAAGGTACTCATGATATAATTAATTATTTCGGTATATCTAAGGAGATTCAAAATACCTATTTCTCAAAAGGAAATGGAAATTGTGCGATTTTATGGATGCCCTTTGGAGGACATGCCTCAGATATCTATTTCACCGGTTATTATAACCAAATTTTCTTATATTACATGGAGAGATTTTTGTATCTAAATCACTAATTTTGTTTTTTAACATTAAAACTGGAGAAAAAGCAATTTAGTTAAAAGTTATAATTTATAAATTATTTGGAGATTCCCACGAAATACCCATAAAACGTTTGTTCGTAGACATATCACAAATCTGTATAGTTAAATATTTATATTATGAAGTAACTTAAATAGACATAGTCAATAAAAAAATGTTATACAAAATTATAAAAATTATAATTTAAAACACATAATAATTTATACAAAACTGATCATTACGGTCATAGAAACACACACATAACGATCAATATCAATATTGATTGAAATTTTGACAGCCGTAAATAAAAAATACAGTAAAAAGTGAACAGAAATGAGCTATAGAGATAGATTACGTTCAACAAAAACAACTCCAGAAAGTGAAGTAAGCTGTAGTTCAGATGCTCAATGCTGTAGTAATCCTTGCATTGAATCCCGAGATGGGGATAATGTTTGCTTAAATTGTGGTATGATAATTGGAAGAAACTTGGTTGGAAACGAAAGACGCGCTTATACAATTGAGGAAGTCAATAAAAGGCGCCGAACTGAACCTCGTTGGAGAGAATTTGGTCCACGTACAATGTTACCTGCCTCTAAAGTTGATTCAAAAGGAAGATTAATCAACGCAAAAGGTAAAACTCTCTTTTCGAGATTATCCAAGATTCAAAATTCACTTATCTCTTCAATTGAAAGAAATTTTTGGGAAGCTAAACCTAAGCTTAAGATGCTTACAAGTAAAATGAATATACCAGAATATATCAAGGAAACTGCATGGAAGATTTATTCTGTTGTTGCTAAGAAGAAACTTACAATGGGTAGATCAATAGATGGTTTTATTGCAGCTTCTTTATATGCTGCAATTCGAGTACATGAATTCCCACGATTACTTGAAGAAGTTTGTGAAGCTTCAATGACTCCAAGAAGAACTGTACACCGTTCTTTAGGCATGGTTGTTAAAGAAGTACTTCCTGAATTAAATTTGAAGTATAAGCCTATCACAGCAGAGCAATTAGTTTTTAGATTCGGTAATGATTTAAGCTTACCGATGAATATTCAAAAGAATGCAGTGAATATGTTAGCAGAAGCATCCAAAAACGGATTATTACGAACTGGTAAGGATCCAAAGGGTTTAGCCGCAAGTGTGATTTATATGGCAGCAAAAGCAGGAAACTGTCGGAAGACACAGGCAGAAGTATCTGAAGTTGCGAAAGTCACAGAGGTTACGCTACGCTCTCGATCTAAACAGATAAAAAGTAAACTTCAATAAAAGAGTTCATAATTCCAAACAAGTTAGTAGATTTTTTCTTTTTTTTCCTTTATTTTTTTAGTATCCTTTCATAAACAAGATATATTCTTGATAAAATCACCAAAAAAATCATATATAAAAGTATTTAAATAAGATAGTTTCAAGTATATAATGATAAGAAAATTGGTGAGAATTAATGGATTTGATTGAGATATTTTTAACAATATTAAGTTTAATTATTGCTTACCTATTAGGTGCGATACTACCAGCTTTTTTATTCGGCAAATTAAAAGGTATTGATGTAAGAGAAGAAGGAACAAAAAATCCTGGAACTGCAAATGCTTTCCATGTATTAGGTCTTCCTTTTGCAATTCCAACGGCTCTATATGATACTTTGAAAGGATTGTTGGCAATTCTAATAGCGTTTAGTTTAGGAGTCAATCCAATTTTCATGCAAATCTGTGGTATAGTTGCAATAGTAGGTCATGTTTTTCCATTTTATTTAAAATTTCGTGGAGGTGAAGGCAATGCTACAGCCACTGGATTATTACTCTATTATCTTGTGAATTATTTAACAGTCAGTTTTGAAATTTTTTATACTTTAACGATTTTACTAATCCTTGTAGTTATCTTTACTTATATCTCTAGAGCAGGCTCCCTTTTACCGGCTGTATTATTTCCCCTACTTGGATATTCTGTATTTATTACTTATCCAGCCAGTATTTTCAATGTATTCTTTGTAATCGTTTTAGCACATATTGCTACTATTGGAATGTCAAAAGTAATAAGAGAGAAGAAATTAGTAATTACTGATGAAGAATTTCTAGCACGTTGGTGGAGAGTAGCAATAAGACCAGTTTCTCTCTTATTTTTAGTATTCTATTTCATTTCAAATGTAGTAGGTATTATTTTGATAGGTATTGTATGTTTATGCTTTATTGCTCTTGATGTTTTTCGATTTCTTTCTAAACAAACTCAAGAATTATTAACAGTTAAAGTTAAAGCAATTTTTCGAAAAGGGGAAGAAAAGAAATTCTCATCAATGACGATCTTTTTGATCTCAACCTTTATAGTTGTGTTATTATTTGGTCAACTTTCTCTAGAGATAGCGATAACAGCTTTAGTTTTTCTTACATTTGGAGATATCTATAGTAAAGTATTTGGATTAGCTTATGGACGTCATAAATTATTTGAACATAAAACTGTTGAAGGAACTTTAGCATACATTGGTTGTGTAATTACATGTGGGTATTTTATTTATACAATAACAGGTATTTCATTACCTGTTCTTATAGTAGGCGGAATCGCAGCAACTTTTTCTGAATTTTTTCCATTAGGAATGAATGACAATTTCACTGTTCCAATAATAAGCGGGGCAGCAATGTTTGTAGCAGTTTTTTTTGGCTTATAAAAAGTTAATTTTTATTTAAAATATAACAATAAATAAATAGTAAGAATAAATAGAGAATACATAACTTAAGCGAAATCTTATAAATATATTTTATTAGGAAATTTGAAATCTATAAGGATAGCTAAATTAACGATAGCAAAGTGGCCTTTATCTTGTGTAATAGGAATTTTAATAATTTTAATTAATTATATTTCAATAATAATATCGATTGCTTTAGCGCCACCACCTTTCAGTCCTTTAAAGAATTATATGAGTAGTTTAGGAAACTCAACCTATAATCCTAATGGGGCAATTATTTATAATGGTTCGGTAATAGTCTCCGGATTTTTATTTTTATTTTTTTTTATTGGCTTATTTCAGTGGTATTCTGAGAGTAAAAGGGACAAAACCATATTAATTGCTACTCAAATAATAGGGATCTTATTAGCTATAATATTTACCCTGACAGGATTTTATTCTGAGGACTTTAGACCTCAACATGTTTTCTGGTCAATTATTGCAGGGATTTTTGGTTTTTTAGCTAATGTTTGTTTAGCGTATTATTTACTAAGACAAGAAGAATCAATTAAGACTATTTCTTATTTTGTATTTGGATTTATGGGTTTTTATATTATATTTTTATTTATATTATCTCCCCAACATGTTCTAACTGAATGGGTGGTGAGAACAGCAGGAGACATTAACTTTATATTAATGATTTTTAATCTTAAACATATATATCAAGTAAGGAATAAATTGAAATTATAAACCCACTAAAATTAGATGTGTTGAAGCAATAAAAAGTATTAAGTTGTGATCAGATTCATTTAATCTGTTATACGATATAATCTAATAGACATTATTAATACCCAGGTAATTGGAACACTAAGTCCTAATCGTTGTATGAATCCATTGACTAAAGATATATCAATGAGTAGTGAAATTGGAGAATAGATGATCAAATAAATTCCAATTAGGACAAAAAAGAACCACCAATATTTTTTCCAGTTGTGATCTCTCCATAGTGGATACAATGAAAGAATAATCGCAGCGGGCATAGTAACCGAAGGTAATTTTATAAGGATATTATGTCCAATACCTGTAAATGTTAAGTTTCCACATCCTGAATCGCATGGAAACATCGGAAGGCTTAAAATACAAATACCAGAGAGAATAAATAAAATCATACTGATTTTAGTTAAAAAATGCTTTTCAACACCTAGATAAAGCCCCACTCCAAAGAAAATCAAATAAAGTCCAAATATAATAAAACCAAAAATATTCATATAGATATTTGTTGGAGCTTCAGTACTAGCCAGTTCACTAATAAATTGACTAATTGGATTATAACCTGGATAAAGAAAACCTAAAATTGTAAAAACTATAATATTAATTACCGGTCCTAAAATTCCAAAAATAGCTGACGTTTTCTGAAGTCGATTAATATGATCTATATCCATATCCCCTAACCCATTGATAGAAAATAGCGGTAGAAGGAATAAAAACCTTTCTAATTCACTACATCATTAATAAAATTTATTATTTAATAAATTTTGCATAAAGCAAATTTTAAATAGAGATTATTTTGTATGTTAAAAATTCTCAAAGAATTTAAACGACTTTAATGAATTTATTTTGGTTCTTATTCTTCTTATTGATAAAAATAATGTTATATAGGAATATTTTTATCTTTTCTATATACTGATGAGCTATATTGAAAAAAAGTATAGGCAAAAGATAAAAGAAACATTTGATGATCAAAAGGAATTAGAAAATGCCTTGTTAATTGAATTAAATCAAAAATCTGTGAAAAATGTAAATGAAATTGCTAATCTTTGTGCGAAATTTAACCATAATATTAACTTGATTCTTAAAAAGTATTATCCTGAGATAAAAGAAATGAAGGATAAATTAGAAATTAAATCTATTCTAAAATTTTATTATGATTTGATTGACAAATTAACAGATTTAGTCAGAAATATCGAAAACTATCGGAAAATCGATCCCGAATATTATAATCATTTAATTGAATTCATAGAGGATAAAGAAAGTTTAATAACTGGAAAATATCGAACTATTTGCGCTCAAGAATTAACTGCTTTTTATGATCCAACATCAAGAGAGAATTTGGAAAAGATATTGTTAGAAAAGTTAGAGATGAAAAGTCAGCAATATTTTACATTTGGCGCATTAGAAGAAGAAATCAAGAAAATTGCGAAAATAGTGGGTGCTAATTATGTATCCATAAGCACTATAAATGAATTTTATAAAGAGGAATTTAAATTTGCTGAGTCAATTATTAATTATACTGTTTTGGAAGATAATAATCAAGATTTATTAGATAAAATTGGGGAAGAATTAAGAAGATATTTAGAATCTAAAAAATATCAAGCAATAGTAAAACCCGGAATGGTCATTACTAATGCTATTTTAATATCTGATAAGAGTTAATCATTGAAACAACTTATTGTAATGAAAAAACTTATTTGAAAATGTAATTTTAAAGGGATTAATGAAGATTTTATATAGAATCCTAAAAGCATTAATAATTTCGTTTTTTACCGTTTCAAGCTTTTTTTTCCTTTACTATTTCTTCTATTTTGATCAACATTATAGATGGGATGAGATTGAAATAAGCATTAATTGGATGGTTACAATTCTTTCTTTTATTATTTATTTTTATATTCTTTTTTTTTTGATTGATTATCGGGTTTTTAATGGCATGTTTTTACTTATAGTTTTTGTAGGGGCACCAGTTTGGATTTTAATATATGTTCTAGAATTTTTAAAAATTGAATTGATTTTTTGGAATTGGCCTGCTATAAGAGATCTTGCCAGTATTTTATGTTTTTATATATTAGCTCCAGGACTATCATTAAATTTTATTAAATTCATTAAAAGCAACTCAAATCAAGATAAGAAAAGAAGAATATTTAGAAAGTATCGTATTCATGAAGGGTTTGTGGGTATTTTATTCATTATGATAGCTTTTTCTTTATGGATACTCAGACTTGTAATGATTCAAAACGAGATACTGAGAAGAGAATTAAGAATATTTTTGGCTTTAAACATGATTCCTTTAATTTTATTCTTATTCAGTGGTAGTTTCCTAACTTTTAGAGACAGAAGGGATATATTTAAGCTCAAATTTATTGAAAGAAGAAAGTTACAAGTTGAAGGCATAACCTCAACAGTTTTTAATCCAATCACTATAAATTCAATTAAATTTTTTAAATCACCAAAATATATTATTTTTCCATTAGGAATATTTTTTTTTAGCTTTGGCTTAAACATGTTTATCCATGGTACAGATTTTATAATAGCAGAATTATTCAATTTGAGCCATGAATCAATTGTTTTTCTAGGTTTTTTATTGTGTTTTATTTCTGGAGGAATGATTGGTATAGATTGGTTTCGTTTGTTTGGCAAAATTTATCCTAGTTTATACAAAGAAGTCGAGCATAAAATTAATGAAATTAAAATGAATTTGAATCAAAAAATCAAGAAATTTTGAATTTTTTCACTAAAAAAATATATAATTTTTGAAATATTATAATTGATGATTTTCTATGGCTAAAAAGAAGAAAGAAGCCCCTATAACGGGAATAACTGTATCAAAGGAAGAAGATTTTTCTGCGTGGTATACTGAATTAATTAATAAAGCCGAGTTAGCTGATATTAGATATAATATTAAGGGTTTTGTTGTGTACAGAGAATGGGCGACACTCACAATTAGGAAAATGTATAAAAAAACAGAAGATTTGCTGGATAAAAAAGGTCATCTCCCACTTACAATGCCCTCTCTTATTCCTGAATCTAATTTTTTATTAGAAGCTCAACATGTTGAGGGTTTTGCTCCTGAAGTATTTTGGGTTACCGAAGCAGGGAGTTCTGGTAAATTATCTGAACGCTTAGCATTACGTCCTACAAGCGAGACAGCTCTCTATAAGATGTATGCTTTATGGATAAGAAGTTATAAAGATTTACCATTTAAGAGATATTTATCATGCCAAGTGTGGAGATATGAAGGAAAAATGACAAGACCGTTTTTTAGAGGTAGAGAATTTCATTGGATTGAATCACATAATGTATTCGCTACAATGGAAGAAGCAATGGAACAGGTTAAAGAGGATATGGAAACAACATACCAAGTTCTTCAAGATGAATGTTGTATTCCAATTATCTTTTTTCAAAGACCAGAATGGGATAAATTTCCAGGGGCAATTCATACCTATGCTGCAGATGCACTAATGGGTTCTGGAAAAGTTCTACAGTTACCTTCAACTCATTTATTAGGTCAAATTTTTTCAAAACCATTTAATGTGAAGTTTGTAGATACTGATGGACAAGAAAAATATGGATACCAGACTTGTTATGGCCCTGCTCAGAGTAGAAACTATGGTGCAATGATTGCATATTTAGGTGATGATAAAGGTTTAGTTTTACCTTTTGATTTAGCACCAATTCAAATTATTATTATCCCCATAATTTATAAAGGAAAAGAGAAATTGGTGTTGGCTAAAGCAAAAGAAATATACAATATCTTCAAAGATAAATACTTTGTCAAAATTGATGATTCTGACGAGTCAGTCGGAAATAAATATTATCACTGGGAAATGAAAGGCGTGCCTATAAGAATAGAAATTGGTCCAAAAGAAATTGAAAAGCAACAAGTTTTTGTCGTAAAAAGACATGATGGTGAAAGTTTTGAGATAAAGGAGAGCCAATTAGAGGATAAGATTGAAAAAATTGCTCAAAATTATACTAAAGAAATAAAAGAAAAGTCTATTATTGATTTCGAATCTCAAGTTGAGTGTGTTTATGAAAAAGATGCTGCGATTGAAGCAATTAATAATGGAAAAATTGTCTGCTGTGGTTTTTGCTCAATTGATATGGATGCCTACCATTGTGCTGAAGTGGTCGAAAAAGAAGTAGGAGGTTTTGTCCGTGGGAAAAGAGTCGATGAAGAAAAACATGAATTTGCTACTTGCTTAATTTGTGGAAAACCTGCTGGTTGTACCGTTTATATTGCTAGGAGTTACTAAATTACACAAAGCTAGATTTACATTATCATTTTGAATTCTTTTAATTATTGATAAAATGAAATATTTTAATTACTAAGTCATATTTTTATCTGTGATCTATTATGGCAAATAAAGAAAAAGTCATAGATGTGTTTAAAACAACAGATAAAGCATTACGACCAGGTGAAATTGCAGAACGACTTGGAATTGATTCTAAGGAAGTATCAAAAATAATAAAAGAATTGCGTGAAGAAGGAAAGGTTTATTCTCCTAAACGTTGTTATTATGCTATTAAATAAGTAAAATTTAAATAATTCTTGATTTTTATTCTTATCTTATAATTTGATTTAGGGATTTAAAGCTATGGTAATAATTGATTTTCACGTGCATGCACAAAAATTAGAAACTCTCATAACAGATAATCAAGAATTTTTAGAGAAGGAAACGATTCTTAGGTCTATGGATGAGGCAGGTATTGATTATTCTGTGCTCATTGTTGTTGCTAAGAGAGGAGAGTTAAAGAAAACGAGAGTAGTAAATGATCAATTAGCAACTCTTTGTAGCGACGAAAAAAGATTTTTAGGGTTTGGTTCGATCCATCCGTTAGATGGTAAGCCAGCGTTGGAAGAAATGAATCGTTGTGTTAAAGAATTGGGTTTAAAAGGATTTAAATTCCACCCAGTAATTCAAGATTTTGATGTGGGTGATCCTTCATTAATTAAAATTTTTCAAAAAGCAGCTGAATTGGGAGTTCCTATTCTTATTGATTCTTGTGACCCTCGTGATGCAACACAAAATACAAAATTCTTTAATCTAGCTTCTAAATGTCCAGAAACCACGATATGTTTTGCTCATGTTGGGTTACACAGATTTATGGATTATTTTATTTTTGGTTTTTTAAAAGATAATCCTTATTTCAAAATGAATATTTATTTTGATCTTACTAGCATCTGCTCTGTTTTTAAAGATTCACCATTCCATGAACAAGTTCGTTGGATTACTGAAAAAATTGGATCTGAATACCTTCTCTTTGGTTCAGATTTTCCAGGAAATAGCCAGAAAGAATCTTTGCAGGATATTATTGAATTTGGTTATCCCAAAGAATGGATGTCGAAAATTCTTGGAGAGAATGCAATGAAATTATTAAATTTATAATTAATATATTTCTATTCTTTTTCGTTATTCATTATAAGGATACCATTCTTAAGATTTCACTATGTTTGAGTTTTGATATGGAAGATAACCTAAAAAAAAAAAAATAAAGACTTCAATGAGAATGGAAGAGCGGAGTAGATTTTTGTTGATGTTCTTTTATAAATTTCGATTCTACGTTGATATATCCACAATTTAAACATTGAACAGTTTTAGGTGGAAAATAATTTAAGACTTTAGGCATTTTCATTGAAGCACAATTAGGACAATAATAATACATTTTTTAAAACCCTTCGATTTAAATTATTATTATCTAACCTAAAGGTTTTTAAGAATCATTAAAAACTACTATAATTTATTTTAGATAATAATGAATGATTTCATACACCTAGTTTCAGAGGAATTCAATAAAATTTATTTCATACAAGGAGCTAGAGAGGGTAAATATCCATATTCACACTCTATGCTTATTGAGGATCTTTTAATAGACACGGGGATTTCTAGTAGGTTATTAAGAAAACTTAAGAGGCTTTTTCCAATAAATAAAATATTACTTTCCCATTGGCATGAAGATCATACTTCAGGTAATCGATTATTCCCTAATACTCGATTCTTTATTCATTCAAAAGATAAATTTTTAATAGAGAATGTAAATAAATTTAATGAATTTTATGGTATCTCAAATACTCAAGCAGAAAAAGAATCTGAGTGGGTTATGGAAAGTTTGAGACTGACAAATACTAAGATTGATAAAGTAATAGAGGATAATGAAGTAATTGAAGTTAAAGACGGACTAAAAGTTAAAATAATTCATACTCCTGGTCATACAGCTGGTCATTGCGCCTTTTTTGAACTAAACTCTAAAATAGCATTCTTAGCTGACATTGATCTAACTAATTTTGTATTTTATGCGGGTATTGATTCAAATTTAATTGATTTTGAAGAATCACTCGATAAATTAAATAAATTTAATATAAAAATGGCTGTTACTGGTCATAGAGGAATAATTGAAGGTGAAAATGTAATAAAAGAAGAATTAAATAAATATAAATCAATAATTTATAAACGAGATCAGCGAATTTTATCTTATTTTTCTGAAGGTAATCCAAAAAATATTATAAATTTTAAAAATAAAAATCTTATTTATAAATATTACAGTCAATTCAAGGAATATGAAATCATTGCAGAATTAATAATGATCGAAAAGCATTTTGATAAATTCCTTAAATATGGATTGATAGAACAAAAAGGGAATGGTTATGTTTTAAGCTAAAATTAGGAATTTAAAGAATTGTTTTTAATCTACATAGAGGTTCAAAAATGGAAGATATTGTCTTATATGAAAAAGAGAATGTTATTGGGAAAATTACTTTAAATAATCCAGAAAAAAGGAATGCACTAGATTTGGAAATTCTTAGGAAGTTAATCGATACTTTCAATAAGAGTGCTAATAATAACGATATATGTGTTATTTATTCCGCTAACGGTAAAGATTTTACTGTCGGTGCAGATTTGAAATACGGATATGATTTACTTACTAGTAAGAATCGAATGAGTGAAGCTGTTGAATTTTTAGAATCTTTTCAAAATTTAACAAGAGCAATGTTAGCTCATCCTGGTATAATAATTGCAGGGCTTCATGGGTGGGTTATTGGAGGAGGTTTTGAACAATTATTATACTGTGACTTAAGAATTGCTGCTAATAATACTCGAATAATGCTCCCAGAGTTAGGAGTGGGGCTTTTCTTTTCAAATGCTTCTACAAAATTATTGCCAAGAATTATTGGAGAAGGAAGAGCCAAAAATTTTATGTATTTAGGGGGTGAAATTAATGCTGAGGAAGCCTTTAATATTGGGTTAGTGAATCAAGTGTGTAAACCTGAGGGGTTAAGGAGGATTCTTAAACGTATAGCCAATACAATAGTCCAAAAAGATCACACTGCTATAAAATTAGCAAAAAAATTAATAAATGAAAATCAGGATGAATCAATTGAAGCTGTTTTAACCAAGGAATTACAGGCTATGATCTTAACTGGTCAATCCGCGGACCTTAAGAGAAGACTTAGTAAATTTGTGAAAGATAAGAAATAAATTTTAAATCTTTGAAATTTATCATAATAATTTTAATTGTTTGATTTCAAAGTTAGGATATTATCGTGGAAGTTTTAGTTAGATTAAATGATCTTTAAACGTTGAAATAAACCTGTGATTAAGATTGGCAAAGCAATTGTAGCATCACACCACACACTAATATGTTTTGATTCAAGAGAATATTTTCCCCAAGATTTTGCTTCTGAAAACGTACTTCCTGAAAGTCCTCCATCATACTCTATTGCGGTGTGAATACGAACTGAATAATTATATCCCATTTTCGTTATTTTATCAAACTGATCTAACATTGGAAAGATTTGTTGAGCCCAATTCCGTGGAACACCACCTCCTATTATTATAGTTCCGTACTCTTTATATTTTCTTATAAGATCCCCAAACTTCTTCACATCCCCTAAAATGTCAAATTGAAAGTCATATCCTTCATAAATATCATATTTTATAAGTTTCAAAGCTAACTCTGAGTCTGAAAAGGCTGGTATAAAAATGGGTATGTTCTTTTTAGCTGCTATTGAAAGAATACACTCAGTGGATAGTTTAGTACCAAGTTTTTCTAAAAATTCTGAAGGAGATATGTGAATTTTTTTCTCATTAAATGAGGATTGAATAATTTCTAATAACTTCAGATCAGCTTTGTCATAATTTTCTTCAGGGAGGAAGATATCATAAATTCTATTTATGCGGTATTTGAACAATTCATCATCATTGACATTAGGACTTCCTAAATAATGTCCAACATTACTAGCAGCATCTACCAAATCATGTGTAATATTAGCACCTGTACTTATTAAAGCATCAATTAATTCATTTTCCATTAATACTGAAATTAGTTTACCCATCCCTGCTGGAACCAAAGCTCCGCTTAAAGTCAATACAGTTAAACAGTCTTTGTTAGTAACCATTTTTTCTAATATATCCAAAGCTATACCTAGATTTCTTCCTTGAAAGCCACAATCTTTAAGAGACAGTAAAAGATCATCAATTTTTTTTACTTTTTTAACATCAAACGGTTGGACTTTTTTTATTAAATAATCTTCTTTTTGATGAGTATGCATAAATAAGATTAAATATTTTAACTATTTTAAATTAATTTTTTTCATTTTTCTTAAAGAAATTTGAAAAAATTCTGTTTAATTGACTGATATGCTTAAAATAGAATATATTCTTTGCAAACTCGTTAAACTTTTCGTTAGATAGTTGATTTAATTCAAATTTATGTAATTTTTTATTATATAGAAAAATACTGATTATAATTTGCTTAATTAGGCATAATATGAGCGCTTTAATCATCAAATTTATTATTAATTTATTAATCTTTCGAATAAATTTAAATAAAAGCTTTAATATTAAATTCTTAATTATATAACATAAAGGAATAACGATTAATCAATGTCTTTAGTCCCAAAGAAGGTTTTTTTTGTTAAGGGAAAAGGTTTTCATAAATCTAAGCTCGCTGCTTTTGAAGAAGCCCTTAGGGATGCTGGAATTGAAAAATATAATTTAGTTAATGTTTCTTCTATTCTACCTCCATATTGTATTGAAATTAATGCACAAGATGGGTTAAAACAATTACGCCCTGGTCAAATTGTATTTGCAGTTATTGCTAGGGCAGATTCAAATGAGTATAATCGCCTGATCTGCTCCTCAATTGGTGTAGCTAAGCCTGCTGATAAAGGTCAATATGGATATTTAAGTGAACATCATTCTTTTGGTGTTAAACCAGAAAAAGTAGGGGATATAGCAGAAGATTTAGCAGCAGAAATGCTAGCAACCACTCTTGGCATTCCATTTGATCCCAATTTAAATTATGATGAGAAAAAGGAAGTGTTTAAAATGGGAGGCAAAATCGTTGAAACCAAAAGTATTACTGCTCATGCTACTGTTAGAGAAGAAAATGAATGGGCTGCTGTTATTGCTGCCGCAATTTTTATCCTTTAATTTTTCTAAAAGAATCAATATTTATATCTTGAAAACAAGAATCTATTGATTCAATTTCTTCTAATTCTCTTAGAGAAATACGATTTTTATCCTTTGAATTCTTAGCAGCCCATATTAATTTATTAAATCGCTGGTGATGATGATGAAACCGTTGATTGGCATATTCTTTTGCTTGTTTTGTGTAAAGAAGAAAAGGCCAATCACTCCCTTCCATCAATAAAAGTTCTCGTGCAGTTTGTTGTAATATTCTTTTCCCCCATTTATTTGGATTTAAATTTTGTTCCAGAACATTTTCAAATTCCTTGATTGATCCATTGATATATGGCCAAATCCAACCATGTTCAGGATTTCTCCAAACTTGAAAATGTCCACCTTCACCCCAACTACTCTCACGCATTCTAATTATTGAAAAGTTATCTTTAAATTTAGATATATAGTCTGAAATGGTGATCATTTTTAGATCTTCAAGATTGTCCATTATTTCAAATATTCTCTTTAGCCATACAATTCCCTCCATCCACCAATGACCATAAAGCTCAAAATCATAGGGTGAGATGACAATTCCTCTTTTATCAAATTTTTTTGAGAATTGAACTAACTCTTCAGATACTAAGGAGATAAAGTGATTAGCATGATTTTCAACAATTTCTCTAGCCTTATCAATATTATAAAATTGTTTTTCTCCTTTTCCTAAATCTTTATTAGTGATTCTCCAATATTGTAATCCTGATTCATGATCTTTTCTGTGAAATTCTCTATAGTATTCATTTCCCGGATATCCTATTTCTGCATCCCATACTTGTCTACTTGTCATTTTATTTCTACCAAATACAGAGACTCCTGTTTCTAAAAGATATCCATAATTTGTGGTTAATCCGAGATTATTCTTTTGCTCCAATAACTCAGCATCTAATATTCCATGAGAATCTACGAAGAAATATTCAATACCTGAATTATTTAACCAATAATCTATACTCTCTCTCATTTGACCATTTTTATATTGTTTTGGTCTATAAGCACATTCAGGAAGCCAAATACCCTTAGGTTCTTTGTTAAAATATTTTTTGTGAGTATCAACAGCTATCTGAATTTGTGAAAAAATCCCAGAATCATTTTGCATTAATGGTAAAAAACCGTGTGTTGCTCCACATGTTATTAACTCAATCATTCCTTCATTTTGAAGCCATTTAAAGCTTCCTAAGATATCTCTATAATAATTATGATAAAAAGAATTTAATACATACTCAAAATTCTTTAGATAATATTCAGCAATGTGCTTTCTTTCTTGGTGATTTTCAAATCGTTGTATCTCGTTTTTAGTCCTTGAGATTAAATTCTCCATATATTCTGTAAATCTCTGTTTCATATATTCATCTGCTAACTGTTCCGCCAATATTGGTGTAATATTAATAGTGATAGCTGTTTTTATTCCATGCTCTTTTAATTCTCTTAATATATTTAACATAGGAATGTAAGTCTCATTCATAGCCTCCATGAGCCATTCCTCTCCAGCAGGCCACACACCAGACTTTTTACACCATGGAATATGTCCGTGTAAAACTAAGCCAAAATAACCAAGAGTCATTTACAAGAAAATTGATGATTTATTTATAATTTAGTCTTATATGATTATTATATTCTAACAATTTCGTGATTAAAATCATGAGTATAAAATTAAAAGCTATTACAAGCCCCCCTAGCAGTGAAGAGTTATCAAATCGTTTAGAAAAAGTCAGAGATTTAATGAAAGAGCAAGATTTGGATTATTACGTTTCATTTAATCCAGTAAATATCTACTATTTAACAAATTTTGCTTTTTATGTCCATGAACGCCCTTTTTTATTAATTATAGGAAAAGAAGGATTACCAAAGATGTTAATTCCAAAATTAGAGAAAGGACATTTTACATCTAGATCTCGAGTTAAACTTGAATTTATTATATATAATGAATTTCCTGCCAAAATTAATGAAAATTGGTATGATTATTACCGGAAGCAAATCAAATCAGATGGTAATGTGGGTATTGAGTCAGAATTACCTATAGGAATTGCTAATAAAACACCTGGAAAAAAGATTGTTTCAGATATAATTGATGAAGTTCGAATAATTAAAACTGATTATGAAATAGGGCGAATGTATCATGCTTGCAGAGTAGTTAATAAAGGTCATAAGGTCTTGTTAAAGAAATGTCGACCAAAAGTTCTTGAGTTCGCGTTATATAAAGAAGTTACTGATGCTATGACTTCCAAAATAGTTCAAGATATTCCTAACGCTAATTTCAGGGCCACAGAAACCACTGGAGCTGTCTGGCCTCCTTCAATTTCACATGATCCTCACTTAGTACCACACATTTTTTGTGAAATGGAAGTGGGAGGTCCACATGTATCAATAGTCTCTGCTCAAGTAGATGGATATGGGGTTGAAGTAGAGAGGACTTTTTTTCTTGGAGAAGTACCTAAAAATGCTTTAAACCCTTTTGAAGTAATGTTTGAAGCAAGAGCAATAGCATATGATATGTTAAAACCAGGCATAATTATGAGTAATGTGGACAAATCAGTTAAGAAATTTATCTCAGAGAAAGGATTTAGTGATTATATTATACATCGCACTGGTCATGGGTTAGGCATCACTGGACATGAGGCGCCATTCTTAGCTGAGGGATATAATAAACCATTAGAAAAAAATATGGTGATTAGTGTTGAACCAGGTATTTATATTCCAGGGGTAGGCGGATTTCGTCATTCAGATACCGTGTTAATAACTGAAGAGGGATATCAAAAATTAACTAAAGCTCCAGAAACATTAGATGAGCTAACAATATCATTATAAAAATTAACTATACAATTATATTTTTCTTACAATTTTATTAAAGGGTTTCCTAGGTTTAGGATCTGGAATGGAGCCTTTAATATAGCCGAAGGGGAGAACAGTTAAAAGGTAATCGTTTTCACTTAATCCTAATAGCACCTTTACTTTGCCTCTATTCATTGTTCCAATCCAACATGATCCAATTCCTAAAGACCAAGCCATTAAAATCATATTCATTGAAACTAACGAAGTATCAATCACATACCATTTTGGACTTATTTTAGTTTTACCAACAATTGCTATTACAACAGGAGCCTCCTTAATGAATTTGCCATAAAATGCATTTCTCGAAATTTTTTCTACGATTTCTTTATTTTTTATGACAATAAACTCCCATGGTTGACGATGGGAAGCGCTAGGTGTCCACCTTCCTGCTTCTAATATCATTTCAATATCCTTTTCCGGTAAAGAAGTGTTTTGAAAAGATCTAATACTTCTTCTCCCTTTAAGGAATTCAAGAAAAACTTGTGGTTCAATCATTTTTGAAATCATTTTGATTATTATTCAATATAACCTAATCTAAAAATTATTAAAAATGCTATTTAAATTTCATTTAAAATATAAATTTAAATTCTAATATTTTTAGTTAATTATTGAGTATTCTAATTCACCTAAATAATAAGATACTAATTTAATTGTCTTCCTAAACTTATCTAAAGCATCATGATGAGAAGTAGTGAGAGGAAAAATAGCTATTAATTTTTTGCCTTGATTAATAGTTTTTATTAAAAGAAAAAAGCCCTCATCTTCTCTATTATTGATCTCAGAACAAAAAATTGTTTGAGTTTTTGTCTGATAATCTACAAGTATGTTAAAATCTTCTGAGATTAATTTAATAACATTATATAATTTCATAAGTTCAATATTATAAGTTTTTGAGATAGAATCTCTACTTTTGGAGAATATTTCATTATCATATTCATCAATTAAAACACAGGAGATCGCATCAGTTTGTTTAAATAATAAATCAAAAAATACTGTAATTTCTTTTTTAAAACTAGTTATATTAATCTTATTGCACCAAATTTATGGTTCTTCCGTTAACTTACAAAATAGAAATATTTTTATAAAGAGTTAAGGTATATTTTTTCCCAATTACGAAATTACTCCAAATTATTCAGAGAATAAAACAATGATGTTTCTTATTAAATAAAAATAGGTTAGGTCATTTTTGATTGAAATAATCTGCATCTAGGTTTGGAAAGATTTTCTTCTTTCTTCCTTCTTTTTCAAAATGAACCAAACCAAGTTCTTCTAATTTATTTATATGATATAAAATCGTCTTATGATCAACTTTAAGTTTTTTCGTAATTATGTTATTCCAAATTCCTGGATCTTTTTCTATTATTTCTAAGATTTCTAAGGTTAATTTACTTTTTTGTAAGGCCAAATCGACATTGGAAATTGGATTTTTTTGATAATAGGGAAAATACGCAAGAATATTTCCAATTCTCTTCTTACCTATTACTTTATATGTTAATAATATATCTAAATGCCATACCAAGTTTCCTGCTGCTAATCCAGTTTTCCGTAATAACTCATTAAAATGGATACCAGGTTCGTCTAGAATTAAATCTATTATTTTATTTCTATTATCATTCTCTAACACATCATCTAATGATAATCTGTGAGCTCCTTTCTCAATTGGCACTGTTCTTGTTCTTAGATATTGAAAATAATCTTTTTTTGATATTAAAACTACTAAAGAAATAATTCCAATTGCTATAAATGAAATCAAGACTGCTAACCAAACCCAGTCTTCCTGAATAATACCTATTTCAAAAATGGTAATGTAGTATTCAGTATCTTGTTGTAGATTTGTAAGATAACTTTCTAAATATTCTTCAGAACTAGTTTCATTAATAAGTTCGATTGTATCAACTAACTCCCATGAATCCTGACCAGATTCATATATTGCCAAAGAAAATGAAGATTCTGGATTTAAACCATAATATTGTAATTTTTTATATTGGAATGTCATATTTTCAATTGATATATTCGATATTATCCGATAAATACAGTCGTATCTATACTGATATCTAAAATTACCTCTTTTAGGTTCTTGTGGAGCCTGGATCACCCCAAAGTTTTGTAAATTCGATTTAGTTGATACATTTAGTGAAATTGGATTAGAATTATTAATTATAAAGAAAGTTTGACGATTTTCAATATTATTTTCATATTCAATTGATAGATCGATTAGAACATCCGAAGAAATTTGAAAAGTAAGACTATTATTAAAATGATATGATACTTTTTCATTAGGGTGAACTCTATCTTGCGTTGAAAAACCCGTGATAGTCTTTGTACGAGCATTCCCTATTATTAGAAAGAAATTAAATCCAAGGAAAATTATTAAGACGATTAGAGCACTATACCTATAGTTTTTCCTTTTAAGACCTCCAAAATTATGCAAGTGTATTCTTTCCTATATTTTTATTTTTATATAATAATTATAAAAAAAAAATTTTTGTAAACTTTTACTTTCTTTTCCTAATAATTAACACTGTAATCAGAGCAATAATTCCTATAATTCCTCCAATGCCTACCACAATTAAAAGTGTATTATCCGGTTGTGGAATCAATATTGTCCAAGTAGAAAATTCGCTTGTTTCAGTAACTAAATAGTTATCCTGTATTGTTGTTTGGACAGTTTCCCATGCTCTAGTCTGTTCATTATATCGAGCCCATTGTCCATTTTGATTTCGGTTGTTAGCTTGAATTTTGAGTTTTGCATCACATGTACCATTGCATTTTAATTGTACACAAAATCCTTCTTCGTATAAATATCTGTGTCTGTTTCTTAATCTGTATGTGAATCCTTTCATTAATCCAAGTTGTACTTGTTCTTCTGTGCAAGTCATATTCATTAATAAAGGCCCTGAACCATTTACTTCAATAACAAAATTTTTTGAACCAATTTTTGATGCCTCGCAATTAATAATTCCTTCAAGGTCTACATTAGTAATGAATGTTAAACGAGTTTGTGCCATAAATCTGAACATTACTTGATTATTGGCTTCAACTTGGTACTGATAAGGAGCTTCGTCGTTTACATTAATTTCAGTTGGTTCAACTGCTAGAACACTAGTAACATTGAAGATTGAAAATAGCATTAGGAAAGCAAACGCTCCAAGTGTTATTTTGCTTATTTTTCTCATTTTTTATTAAATCTCCTAATTTATTCTATTTAGTAAAAAGGAAGTTGGTAATAAAAGGATTAAGGAATAATTCTCCACAATTAAACTAAATAGAAGTATTACAAATAAGTAAATTGAGAAATATTATATTTTTTTTAAGAATAAGACACCTTCTTAAATCAATCCTATTTAAATGAAAAAGATATGTCAACCTTAAGTTTAATTATAATGATTTTGAAAATATTATTAAAGATTTTCAAATTAAAATATTTATATCGAATTCATCTTAAATCTAATATAATTTGAATTCTAATTCATACTAATGGAGAAAAATTTATGTCATTAAAAGATTTCACTAAAGAAGTATTCACTCGATATGGATTTACTGAAGATCATATCAACGTCTATTTAGTGTATTTAAGAGTTCCCAGAGCTACCACTTCCGAAGTTTATATGACTTTAGTGGACGAACATGAAGATTTACAGTATGAAACTGTAATAGAGGTTACTAATTGGTTAGTTGAGAAAGGTTTCCTTAAGAGAATTGAAGGTATTGTTGATAGATATGTTCCGCTCCAACCATATTTTGAATTATTTACCACTGAATCTGAGAATTTTCGAAATGAAATTGCCAAAATTAAAGACAATATCTTAGCTGATCAATCTGATCGATTTGAAAAGCTAGAAGCAATTCAAGATAAAAGTATAGGTGAAGTAGAAAAAGCTGTTGACACCCAAATCAAATCTTTTTTTGAAGATTCAGATTCAAAAAATAAAACTAAACGGAACCGAATTGATAGTGCTACAAATCGCTTTACTGAAACTACAAAGGCGTTAGAAAGCAATATCCATGATATAATGGATTCCTTAAATTCAAATTTAAAAAACATATCAGAAACAAGCGTTAGTAAAAATGAATCTGAAATTACTACTACAAAGGATAATTTAACAAGTTTAGTTTCTAATTTATTAAGCGACTTTTCAGCTAGAGTGGAAAATTTAGACAAAGAGTTAAAAATTGAGCTGGATGAACATGTAGAAAGACATAAAAACACAGCAAACCAGCTTAAACCCAAAATGGAACAAATTCTTGAGAAATACTTAGAACGGATGGATAAAGTTGTCACTGATCTAAAAGCCAAAATTTCGAATTTGTTAAAAGAACACATTACTCATGTAAAGAATACTACAGATACACTCCAAGTGAAATTAAAAGCTATAGTCGATGAGAGACATCGAATATTAACAGATCAGACAAATGATTTTAAAAGTATGACATTAACTTTAATCGATAATTTACTTGAACACGCAAATAGATTTACAGATTTTTCAGAAGATATGGCAAAGAAAGGATTTTTCTGGATGGGTAAAAAGAAGAAATATAAAGCAAGACATGAAACTACAATACAAAATATACTAAAATATAGTGAACCAATGAAACCTGATTTTACTTCCACATGTGATACTTATGTAGCCGACACTCGAGGAACTACAGATAATATCAAATCTGATTTAACTGATATTATGACTAATGAAAATGATGGATTAGCTACAGAAACTAATGATCTTGATTATAGGGCTCAAGAAACCATAGCAGCTCAATTAGAAACCCTTGCAACTGATTTAGCTGGAGAAGTAGATGATACTTTACAAACTGGTATAAAAGATTGTTCTGATACAAGAATAAAACTAAAAGACTCCCTAGAACGCTCATTAAATCAACACCATAATCAATATGATACTGCTATAAATAGTCATAAAGAAAATTCACTAAAACATTATACTGATTTTGACTTAGAAATTAAAAGAATAAACGCAGATTGGACAAGAGATGTCAATGCAAACTTTGATAATGGCAAAAGAGATTGTTTAGAGAAAATTGACAGTGAAATTAGACTATGGAATGCTGAAGCAAAAGATATGGATACTAATTTAACCGACATGTTAGCAGATCATAAATCCAAATATGAACAAAATGCAAAAACTCTTCAAAATAGTCTATCAAATACTACAAGAGATACAATTCAAAATGTTAAAGATGCTATTGCGGACTTTACTTTACAATTTATGAATTCTATTGATGATTCAACTGAATTAGCTGAAAATAATGAAAGTAAATTAACTGATATTCATAATGCTGCTAGTGCAATTCCAGAAATATCTAAGGTTACAACATGGCCTGTTGTTGGAAAAGACGCGATGGTTGCTGCTATTAAAGACGCAGTTTATCGCGTAAAATCTTCAATCATAATTGTAACTCCATACGTCGTTCCTGATATTTTACAAGTTGTTTCTGAATATGCGTTCCAGAAAAAGGCTGTAAGATTTATGTTAACATCACATTGGGATTTGCAGCAATACAGTGGAATTATAGGAAAAATGAAGCAATTAGGAAACATCCAATTTAGACAGTTGCAAACTGCAGGCGAATTTTTTGCTGTTACTCGGGATGCTGAAGAAGTAATACTTGCTCCTGCTACCACAAAAGAATCAGAAATGATTGCTGTAGTTTCCAATCAAGAAGGGTATTCCAAGCTGTACAGTCAATTTATAGGTCCTATATTTCAAGCAAACTCAAGGCCGATTAAGTAATTCTGGCAGAGGAGATTTATCAAATACCGAGAATGGTAATTTTTTTTATTAATTTTTTTCTTTTTAAAAAATTTTGTTCAAGCTGGTTACGGAAGTTAGCATGGGTAATATTTATTAAGTGTGTTATTCAACGTATGCAATATCTTTCATTTTTGGAGGTTTCTGGTCAAAATATCGGGTTAGATCTCCTATGCTAGTTTCTTTTTTAAGTAAAGTGCAGAGGATTGCCTTCATATCCATCTTTGGTAATGAGATCTTTGATATTTTAATAAATCCATAAGTTCCTTCTATAAGAATTCGTTTGAAACCACCACGAGTAAGCTCTTTTACTCCATGTTTCGACATACTTACTATTGCTGCACATATTGCACTTATTAATTCATAGTTTGTATCCTCTGGAAGAGTAGAGCATATCGGAAGCCCTTGGATACTTACAACTGCTAAACCTTGAATATCTGGATTTTCCCCTTCTATTCTTCTTAAGAGATCAATGAGCTCTCTATTATTTTCACTCAGAGATAGATCAACTTGGATTTCTTAAATATTGAAATTTATTATACTTAATATTAAGAAATAATCGGATTTAATTTTTTTAACAATAAAGTGAAATTATTATAATAATTTTCAGAAGTATAAAATGTTTAAAATTCTGCTTTTTACAATTTTAAACAATTTTACAATTATTCAAAGAAAGACATCAAAAATTCTTAAAGAATTCCTTTTCAAGCTGTGCGCGAAAGTTAGGATGAGCAATATTTATTAAATTCTTAGCTCGTTGACGAACACTTTTTCCTCGTAAATCAGCTATCCCATACTCAGTGACTATATAATGAACATCAAAACGAGAAGTAGTTACACAAGCACCTTCATTGAGTTTAGGAACTATTCGAGATATTGTTTTTTTCTTATTTGTCGATGGAAAGGCTATTATAGATTTACCCCCTGGTGATAGACTAGAAGCTCTCACAAAGTCAACTTGTCCTCCTACACCAGAATATTGTTGATATCCTAAAGTATCCGCGCATACTTGACCATATAAATCAACTTGAATCGCTGAATTAATTGAGACAAGATTATTAATACGACCCGCAACTGTAATATGATTTGTATAATCAACTGGTTGCATATCAACATTAGGGTTATCATCTACGAAATCATAAAGACGTTTAGTACCCATTAGAAAAGTTGCTGTAAACTTACCTGGATTAAGATTATTATTGGTATTTGTGATTATTCCTTTTTCATAAAGATCAACAACACCATCAGAAAACATTTCTGAATGAATACCCAGATCTTTTTTATCAATTAAGAATTTTAATACTGCATCTGGAATTGCCCCTATACCTAACTGAAGATTTGCATTATCTGGAACTAAAGAAGCAATATAATTTCCTATTTTTTCCTCGATTTCAGTAATTTTGGGAATAGGAATTTCCAATAAATCTCTATCAGTATCTACAATGTAATCAAGTTGAGATATGTGAATATTAGAACCTCTTGTTCTGGGCATTTGTTTATTTACTTCGGCAATTACAATTTTGGCAGATTCTGTGGCAGCCTTGGTATAATCAACAGAGATCCCATAGCTTAGATATCCATCTTTATCTGGAGGAGAGAGTTGGATTAGAGCAACATCAACTGGTAAAATCCGGTTTTTAAAAAGGCGTGGGATTTCAGAAAAAAATACAGGTGTATAATCAGAACGACCTTCTCGAATTGAATCTCGCGTTCCAACTCCTGTAAACAAAGAATTATGGTGAAAATGCTTTTCCATTCCAGGTAAACAATATTTGCATTCGCGTAGTGGAACCATATGAACAATTTCTACATCAGAAAGCCGATCCTTTTGATTTACCAATTCATCTGTTAAAACTATTGGTTCACCAGCAGCATGCCCTACAACAATTCTATTGCCAGATTCTATGCATTTAACTGCGTTTTCAGCAGAACTCTGTTTCTTTTTATATTCTTCTTCCCATTCTTTCATATTTTTATCTTGATATTATTTTAAAATCAACAAAGAAAAACTCAATATTAACTTAATAAGTTTAAAACAATTAAAAAAATAAAATTTGTTTAAATTAGATTATAGATTTTGATTTAGTTTTGTATCCAGATTGCAACCTCGTCAGCATCCCAAGCAGAACATTATATATCAATATCAGAATCACCATCAATATCAATCGCAGAATAACTTGAGGCACCAGTAAATGTGTTGGTTATTATAGGTTCACTAAAAGCTTGAAAACCATCAACAGTACCTTCTTGGGCATGCATTCCAACTAGCACTAACGCATCGTAAAGATGTAATTTTTCAGTTCTTATCAAATCTGCCAATGTTATCATCCAACCTCCTCCTAAATAGTTAGCTTGATTATCTAGTTTTTTAAGAATTAAATTATCTCCCATACCATGGCCATCAAAAATATCGATATGAGTTGCTCCACCTTTTTTTAAACCCTGAATAATAGCGTTTATCTCAGCTGTAGTTAATTTCATATATTTTTCATCAGTGTAATTATAATCTTGATCAGTTATCCCTGAAATTCCTTCCACATCATTCCAAATTAAAACTCTCATTTTAACATCAATTAAGATATAAGGTAAAATCTAAAATAAATTCGTAAATTTAAAATAAATTTTAAATATAATTGCTTAAAATGTATGTATTCCTAATTTCACATAGAGATCTCTCGAATTAATTATTCATGGAAAAAAAGTACTATGAAAGAAATGCTTAAAAAAAGAGTAGAATTAATGACTCCGTTAAAAAATTATAAGTCTTTAAACGCAGTATTAGGCAAAGCTGCTGCTGTATATTTTGGTATTGAATCATTTAATATGAGAATGTATAGTGATAATTTTAAATTGGAAGAATTGAGTAAAATTGTGAAATCTTGCCATGATAATCATTGTCATGCATATCTGACTACAAATATAGTAATATATGAGAATGAACTTCCTCTATTAGATAAAATTTTGGATAAAGCTGTAGAAGCGGAGATTGATGCAGTAATCATTCATGACATTGGTGCTATTAAACTTGCAAAAGAAAAAGGGTTAAAATTTCATATCTCAACTCAAGCAAACATTTCTAATTCTAATACAGCTCTCTTTTATGAATCTTTAGGAGCTCAAAGGTTAATTCTAGCTCGAGAACTTTCTTTAGAACAAATTAGAGAAATTAAGAGTAAATTAAGTAAAGCTGAAATTGAAACTTTCATTCATGGAGCGCAATGTACTTCAATTTCTGGGAGATGTTATTTTTCTGCAGAACTTTGCCAATCTCAAGATTACTCAGCAAACAGAGGAAAATGTATTCAACCATGTAGAAGAAAATGGCGTGTTTATGATGACCAAAATAATGAATTATTATATGATGGAGTTTTTTTTATTAATACAAAAGATCTATGCATGATTGAACATATTCCGAAATTAATTGAAGCAAATATTGATGCGTTTAAAATTGAAGGCCGGATGAGAGATCCACTCTATATTGAAGAAACTACTTTGTGTTATAGAGAAGCTATCGATTCTTATTATGATAATACATTTTCGCAAGAAAAAGTTAAGAGTTGGCTCAATCGTTTAAATAAAGTATATAATCGAGGATTTTCTACAGGTTTTTATTTTGGACTTCCAAAAGGGAGTGAAATTCAAAGAGAATTTGATGGAAATATCTCAAATTATAAAAAGATTGAGATTGGTAAAGTATTAAACTACTTCCCAGAAAAAAAGGCAGCAAAAATTCTTTTGACATCAGGGAAATTAAAATTAAAAGATGAAATTTATATTATTGGAACTCATACGGATACTTATTTAAGGCAAGAGATAAAATCTATTCAAATTAAACAAAAGAAAAATTTGACTGAAACCCCATTTATTTCATCTAAAAATGAAAGAATAGCTGTTGGAATCGTAGTTGATAATCCGGTTAAAAAAAACGATAAAATTTTCAAGCTAGAACAATTAGAAAATTAAAAATTAGTTTCTTTAAATTTTATATATACTAAATCATAGATTTTAGATAAAATTAGTCCAAAAAAAAATTAAATTAATCCCATTTAGGGCCGCCTGATCTTTCTACTGTATTATCATCATCTTCAGAGTGGATTCTTTTCAGATCTATGTCTTGATAACCAGGAAGAACACCTAGCATCCTTCTCATCGCAAATTCAACATCTTTAGCTGATGCAATAAAGCGTCCAACTATTAAAATATCAGCACCCTGTTCTATTGCATATATTGCTGTACTTGGCTCAATACCTCCAGCAACAGCAACCAAAACCCTATCTCTTCCTGAAGCTTTCTTTTGACCAGCATATAATTCCTTAATTTTAGGTACTAGTCCCCAACGAGCTTTTTGAGCCGCATCTGGAGATTTAACTCCTTCTATGGATTGTTCAACATCAATTGCTCTATGAATAATTACTACATCAGGAGTTTGTCTTAATGAACCTAGTTTTTCAAGAGGATTTTGAACTTCCATAGTGTCAACAAATGCATGAATACCAAGTCTTTGTGCTTCTAATATAAATTTATCAAGTGAAGCTGCAGAAGCTAAACCGCTTGCTACAACTCCGTCAGCAGTAGCATCAAAAGCAAAATCAACCTCTAATTTTCCTACATCTAATGTCTTTAAATCAGCTACAATGAATTTATCTTTGGCAACTTCTCGAATCTTTTTGATCGATTCTACCCCATATTTCTTAAGAAATGGTGTTCCCACTTCAAGTAATATTCGATCACTTTTAGGTAGTTCTTTAACAACCTTTATTTGCTTTTCTAAGGCAGGATGATCTAAAGCCACTTGAACATATGGAGGACGCCAAAGTCTTGGAACTCGTATCCCAGCAACAGGGTGTTTAGCTCGATCTTTATCATAAAATATTTTCTCAATTGGAGGATATCCTTTTATAGCTCTCTGAATTGCTAATTTTGTAGCTCCATAATTATATTGATAAATTTTGCGATAATCATTAGCACTTGGATGGATATAAACACTTGCTATAATTACCCAATCATCTATTTTATTCATTGGAATTATTCCTTCTTCAACGGCATCTGCAATACCTTTAGCAACAGCAGCTTGAGCAGGACCAAAAATTTTGCTTGCATCATCCATTTTAGCAAGAGTTACTTTAGGAACTATTAGGCTTACCGGTTTCGCCAATAGGTTAGGACGGATGCCAGCGAGCAATCCTCCATGGCCTTTAGAAGGTGTACTGAGTGCATTGGCAAACGAGATTCCCACAGGTCCATTTTTAGACCCAATTATTAAATCTATATGTGCTAAATCATCTCCTTCCCCAACTAATGCTTCTCCAACATAATACTCTACAGCTTTTGGCATAAATTTCACGATAAATTTTTACTTGTAATAAAATTTTTGTATAATTTGTGGATATTTTTTATTTATAATAGTGTGTTTTATAGATAACATAAAAAAATTGCGTATCTACAATATTCTAGAGTTAATACTCTATTATTAAAATTATCCTTGATTGAAGTTTTTTGTATCTTTTTCATTAAGAGTGAAATATATTTAGTATAAAGGTCTAATCTTCCTTCTTACCAATACTTTTTAAACATATATCTTCTTTTTAGAAATAGTGAAATCATGATGAGTAAAATTTAGTATGCCACTTGTAAATCATGATATAAGTAAGAAAGAAAGAGAAAAGGAAAAAGATAGATATCGAGTTAAATTTAAAAATCTACTATGTATTAGATGTGAATCAACTGATAATGTTATACCTTATCTCTATAAAGGAATATTTAGAACTAGCGATGTGATACAAGGAAAGTTAGTTAGAAATAAGCGCAAAGATGACTGTATTGTACCTGTATGTACTAAATGCTCTGATTATTTTAAAAAATGGAAAATCCTAAGAAAATCATTAATTATTCCTTTTATTTTATTAGGACTTTTTATACTTGGCTTCTGTCAATATTTAGTTTTTGAGCAACGCGAATCTTGTAATGCGTGGTGTGAAGGAATGGTTGTTTATCCTCCATGTGGTGAATGGATATGCTTAGACCAATTTTATATAATTTTGGGAAGTGCTATAATTCTGACTGCTATAGCGTTTATTTATAAAGGAATAGTTAGAGTATTAGAGAAAAAAGATAAAAATCCTGATTTATTCATAAGAATAAATGAACACAAAAAGGTTATGGTAAAACCTATAAGTGCTCGACATTGGATATATTATAATCGTCTCATCAAACTTTTTAAGAAACCACCTTATTTTTGCATACAGTGCCAATGTGATCATTTTCATGGTCAAATCTATCAAGATCATGTGAATTTTGCAGATAAAATAAAGAGTCGTCTGTCTAACTACTTCTAAATTCAAGATTAATTAAGTAAAATATAGGTATTGCATAAGAATTATTATCTTGTGCTTTGTATAAACTGCTTTTCTTTTTCATGTATTTCTAGCCATTTTTTACATTCAGAACGTAGTTTAAAGAGGTGAATGTCCTTGAAAATCAAACCTTCTTCCTGAGGTGGGGTAATTCCTTCAAATCTTTCTTTTTCTGGAGTATAGATTAATGATTTGCCATTATCATTCTTGGAAATTATAAGGATGATTTCTTATTCTGACATATCTCCAAAAGTTTCACCCTTCCATAAATACTCTTTAAGATCTATTTTAAAGCCATCCTCCACTTTTATTCCTTCATGTTCTAATAGAAGTTTTTGGTACTCACAATCGTCAACAGATTTCATAGAAATGATTCCCTTTGAGCTAATAACGCGATGCCAAGGAAGATTATATTTTTTTGTTGATGAATGTAAAATCCATGAGACTTGTCTAGCAGCTCTAGGATTTCCTGCTAATTTTGCTACAAAACCATAAGTAAGTACTTTCCCTTTTGGAATACTTTGAATAATTTGAATAATTCTTTGTGTAAAATCAGTAGGGATGAAATTCACCATATTAAATTTTTAGAAGAAATTATATTTTACGTTGATAATCATGTTCAATTCTTTTTGCTTCGATGTATAATTCTTCTAATTTAACTTTATTTAATTCTTTTGTCTCAAAAATGAGGTGATTACAATCATATTTCCTAAAATCACTTTCATATATCTTGATACCAAAATATTCCTTATCATCCCATAAACGAGATCCTGGGTAAGGTGTTGCTATGAAATAATTTAATTCATCGTGATTGTCGAATGGTAATGATTTAATGTAGTCTATAGTTTCATAAAAGCTATATTCTGTTTCACCTGGTAAACCTAACACAAAATAGGCTTGAATAGCAATATTATGTTCTTTTAAATTAATAATTCCCTGCCTTACTTGTTCTGGATCTTGATATTTGAAATTAGTTTTAAGAACAGTTACGTTTGCAGACTCAATACCTGTTGCAATCAATTTACATCCCGCTTCTTTCAGTAATCGAGCTTCTTCTGTGCTGATTGTATCTACTCGAAGTTCACATCCCCAAGGAATATCTATTTTGTTTTCTATAAACATTTTGCAGAAGTTTCTAAAGAATTCTTTATTAATATTAACGTTATCATAAAAATTGATGTGAGTATAGGTCTGTAATGATTGAATTTCTCTAATTTCTTCTAAAATTGAATTAATGGGTCGAATTCTCGTTGTTTTGAATAGATTTTGCCGTGAACAAAATGAACATTGATTAGGACAACCCCTATTTACAATTATATTTGCGACTGAATAATAATAGTTTTCTTGTGTTAATTTATAACGAGCCGGTAAAGGTAAATTTCCTAGATTTATATTGTCATATGTCTGGTTAACGTATAGTTCTCCCTTTGAATTAATATAAGCAATCCCATTTATACTATTAAGTTGTTTTTCATAAGTGGCCAAGCTTATTCCGTTTTGTATCTGTGATTTTAGAATTTTGATAAGATGTAGAAAGCTGTTCTCTGCTTCTCCAATACATATAAAATCGATTAAATTTTCTCTTCTTTCGTCATCCTTAAGAATTTGGTCATATATAAAAGAGACATGTGGACCTCCTAATATTACATAATTATCATTTTTCTGAGATTTAATAATCCTTGCGATATTGAGAGCTAGATGAAAAGTATTTGTTAGAGACGTAATACCAAATATTCTATAGCCTTGAATTCTTTCTTTAATTACATTTTCGAACTCAGTCTCATTTAAATCAATAAATTGTTCTAGATCTAGGAGATCAACGGGCAAATCATTTAGATCTAAAATAGCTGCTAGATATAACAAACCTAAATTTGGTTCTCTAAAAAATTGTGATCGAACTTCTGAAGGTTTTGAAGTTCGAGGATTAATTAGGAGTATCATTTTGAAGGTTATATTCGTCTTTTTTGTTTTTTTCTTCTTCTAATTTTTTAGGAATCTGAAATGCTTTAATTAAATTTTTCATAGAGCCCGGTTTTTTGAATTTTTCCTCCTGAATAACTGGTATTTCAATTTTAAAAGTAGGGGATTCATCATCCTTGTTAATATATAACTCAATACCCTGAATATTACGCTCTTTTATAATAAGTCGAGTAGAATAATTATGATCTTGAAAAAAAGTAAAACCATTATTTAATCTCCCCAATTTTATTGGTTTTAGTATAGTTTTTTCTTCTTTTAAAAAAGATTCTGTAATTTCTTCATCCGTAAATATTGTCCCTCCGATTATTGTGAACCTTTTAGTTAGTTCATCAGGGTGAGGAAATTGATCAATATATTCAAATGCCTTATTTATGTTCGGATTTGAAACTGATATATTATCAGCATACTTATCTGGAGTGGGTTCTGGAAAATCTTTTTTTTCAATTGGTTTTGCTCTTCCGCCTCCAACATGTTTCTCTAATAATTCTTGAAATTCATGATCTTCTTTTGAATACATATTTAATGGATACACTCTATAAAATAATCTTAATTGCTGTCTTAACTTACCAGCTAAAATACCTCCATATATTTGAATTTTAAAAGAACTCTTTGGACCATTATACGCCCAAATTCTCTTAGTGTCGTGATCCACCAGCAAATACACTTTATCTATGTTAGTATCATTTATTATATCGCCTACTACCTGTCCTTGAACTATTTCTCGCGATTCCATATAGGGGAATTCTGGTAATTCAACTATTTCAAATATTTGCATAAAGGAGTATCCATTAATTTCTTATATAATTTTAATAGGTAATTCATTAAAATAAATTTCATTATCAAAAAATTTTTATGAAAATATACATTTTAGAAGTTAATCTTGCTTTTTTAAGTTCGATATTGATGCATCGTGAGTTCAGAAAAAATTGTCTATAAATTGAATATCAGTGGCGGGAATGAAGGCCCTGGAAAAGGATTATCCAAACTAATTGAGATTGATGAGAAGAAATTTCGATTTGAGGGGATGAAAATTGGTGATATCATTAAAGGTGGTGTTATAGGATTTCCTAATTATGAATTTAAAATTACAGGGGGCAGCGATTCAAGCGGATTTCCGATGAGGAAGGATGTACACGGCCCAGTTAAGAAAAGGATTCTTGTTTCAAAAAGAAGCATAGGTTACAAACCCCAGAGAAATGGAGAAAAACGAAGGAAAACTGTTCGAGGTAATGAAATATCTCATGACATGACATTAATTAACTTGAGAGTCATAAAATATGGGGAAGCTGAACTATTCAAGACGGAATAAAATCAAATAAAACCCAAGATTGATAATAATGGTCAAAGTAAAAAAATGTAGTTTCTGTGGTTATGATATTCCTATTGGAAGAGGGATAATGTTTGTTAAAAGAGATGGCACAGTCTTAAACTTTTGTGCTAATAAATGCCGAAAATCGATGCTTGATTACAATAAAAAAGCAAGAAAGACCAGATGGACTAATTACTACGGAAAACAATAATTATTTCTATTCTTATTTAAGTTTACTAGCTTTTTAAAAACCGTTTAATTATTGTAAGCGAGGAAATTTAAGCAGTTCATCAATCAAATCTACATGTCCCACTATCATTCTTTCACAGCAGAATCTTTTAATTCCAAGCTCTTTAAAAGCTTTTTCTGAAGTTTCACCCTTTTCTAACATTTCTAAGTAAGGTTTGTAAATATGAGCAATTAATTTACCGCAGCTAAAACATCTTATTGGTATAATCAAGTTATTTCCTCTTTCTTTTTCTAATTCTAGTAAATATTATTATAATTAATAAAAATATCTCTTATTATAGTTTATCAAATGAATTATATAAAAAAAATTTTTCCATTTTCCCTACTTCATTAAAAAAAATTCTGAAATTGAGTAAAAGTTCATTCGTTTTAGAATGCAATTGGCTTATCTGGATTAAGATTAGTCTTTAATAAAATTTCTATAATGTATTCGCATTAATATAGAATGAAAAAGGGTAAAGAGTTAAAATCAGCAAAAAAATTTTAATAGTAATCTTTGATCATTTTAATTACTAAAATCTAAGGTGAAATCTTTTGATAAAAAAACCATTTCTATTCTTAATAGTATTAGTTCTATGTTGTTTAGGTTCAATTAACTCAATTACATTAATTGACACTTCTTTAAAAGGTGATGAAAATAACCTTTTAATTAATCAAATAACACCACCACCACCCACGATTATCTACGGTGCTAGTTCTAATCCCATTACTATTGATCCTGTTGATTGCTGGCATATTCCTTCAGCAAGCGTAATGTTTCAAGTCTGTGAGGGATTAGTCACCTACAATTTATCAGATCCAGATTATGGGATAATTCCTATGTTAGCGGAAGCATGGCATTGGCATAGCCCTACAGAAATATCTTTTAAGCTAAGACAGGGTGTAACATTTCACGATGGAACAGCTTTCAATGCTTCAAGCGTGATTTGGAACTTGGAAAGAATTACTTGGTTCTGTAATTATACTGGTACCCTTCAAGATAA
>JBHLNL010000079.1:0-13859 GCA_048941605.1 Promethearchaeota archaeon
GCTTACATAAGTTAAATTTCCATCCAAATCCGACTCTATGATAATATCTCTAATATGATTAATAATTACCTGAACTTTCTCTTTTGAATCTTTAATTTTTATGCTGGGAGATAAATTTGACATATGAATAACCTGAAAAAATTTATATTTTAGAATTATTTTCTTAAAAGTTTTTAATCTGGGAAATTAAATTTAAGCTTTAATTATCAAGATCTCTAAATTCTAATTTTAGTAACTTGATTAACAGTTCCTTCTCATTCTCGCTAAGCTTATCTACTTTTTCTCCTTTACTAAAGTATGGATCAATGAATTTACGATTCCAAATCGCAAAAGTTAAAATTAAGCAATTTTTAAATTCCAAATCTGTCAAATTCTTTGATTTTTTATTTATCAAGTCAGTTAAGTATCTTATGAACTTATTTATTCGATCATTGTCTAGGGACATTTTTAGAATTTCATCATAACAATCCATATTTAATCCACATTTGAGATCTAATTAATTGAGTATATTCATCTGTTATTTCACAATTCTGTTGTATTGAATTTACTTATTCTAGATCTTCTATTATCTAATTGATTGTGCAAGAATTTTTTTTGTTTTTTAACTTTTGTGCAATAACCCTAATTATAAATAACAAGAAATTAACATCTAAATTAAAATAATATGTTATTTTTTTCTGTTCTTGCTAAGGGAACGAATTTTGCAAAAATTTTTTTGGAATTAAAAAGAATTAATTTTTTATGTGCAAATTTATTATTTATTATTAAGTGAAAATAAAAAGAATTATGCTACAAAAGAATAATGACAGAAAATATCATAAAAACAGCGGAAATGGAAAAATATGAATTAGAGACGGGTAAAAATGCTATTTGGAATAATGAAATTACTAAAGGATTTATAAAATGGCAAAAAGGTGAACGCCTTTATGATGCTAATAAGGAACGTGTTGCCCTTTATGTTCCGAAAGACATGAAAGAAAAATGGGTATCATTTGTAAATGATAGTAATTATTCTACTCTGTCACGATTAGTAAAAGAAGCCTTGGAATTTTATATTCAATACAAGTCTTCACCATATAGCGAAATTGAACCTATGAATTTCAACTTGCTTTCAAGACTTTCTCATGATTTAAAAGAGCGTTTAACTTCAATCATGGCTTATTTACAACTATTAATTGAAGAAAAGGAATATTCACTTGATTATTCTGTTATTTCAGACCTAAAGAAAATATATAGCCAGTGTCTTTCTTTTGAAGATTTTATAACGTTTAATTTTGAAAACTTGCAACTTAAAAAGGACAGGATTATGAATGGAAATGATGTTAAATTTGATATATTGATTATAGAAGATAATATTGAAACCTTAAATTTCTTAAAGAGATATTTTGAGAGTTTAGGATATTCTTGCAAAGAAGCAAGAAGTGGTAATAAAGGATTAGAAATACTAAAAGAATTCAAGCCATCAATAATTTTACTTGATATCATTTTACCAGATATAAGCGGATATGAAGTAATCAAATTTATAAGATCAAATGATAATTATAAGGATGTAAAAATCATCTTCTTAACCGCTGTTCCAAATTCTGAAGCAACAGATCAAATGATCAAATTAGGTGCTGATGGACTGATATCAAAACCTTTTAATTTAAAGGATTTTGAAATAGTAAACAAAATTCTAAAAAAGAATAAAAAGCAGTGATTTAGCTTCAAAAATATTTTTTTTTACAATTTCTTCTTTTTAAAAAGCCTTATTGTAAAAGTAGAACCTTTATTTCTTCCCTCTGATTCTACCAGAATTTGCCCTCCATGCAGTTCTATAATTTCTTTTGAAATGTATAATCCTAAACCAGCTCCTTCAATGTCAACATCAAGATTTTGCCCATATCTCTCAATTTTACCGAATTTTTGAAATAATTGTCTTTTTTCTTCTTGAGTTATACCTACTCCTGTATCTTTAATAATAATATCTACAGAATTTTTTGATTCTACTAATTTTACATAGATATTTCCATCAGCGGGGGTGTTTTTGATTGCATTAGATAGAAGGTTAATAACTGCTTGAGAAATTCGATTTTTATCAACATCATAATAGATTTTATGATTAAGATCCAAATTTATTGCTAATTCTCTAGATTTTATTATATATTGTAATTCTTCTATACACCCGTTAATTAATTTGTATAAATCTACCATTTCGAGATTAAGTTTTAATTTTTGTGTATCTAATCGTGAAGCATCTAACAAATTTTCAACAAGCTCTTTAAGTCGTAAAATACTTCGATGTGATATTTCAATAAAAGGTTTTATTTCATTAAATGAAGCTGAATCTGGCTGTTTACCTAATAAGAATTGAGATACTCCATATACTGATGTTAAAGGAGTTCTCAATTCGTGTGAAATCCTAGTAATAAGTTCTTTTCTTAATTCATCTAATTCTAATAATCTCTTGTTCTCCTCAATTATTAGGTTCTCAGCTTTTTTCTTTGGAGTTAAATCAATGAGAGAAACTAAAATTGCATTTTTCCCTTGATATTGAATCACTTTAGAATTTATTTCGATCCATTTTAATTCTCTAGATTTAGTAAATATTCTGTAAGGATAAGCTCCTATTGTGCCAATGTCTCCCGTATGCATTCTTTGGAATCGTTTAATTGCAATTGACAAATCCTCAGGATGAACTAATTTGAAAAATTCTTTTTGCGACCAATTTAATACTTCTTGTTGGTCATATCCTGTTATTCTTAATAGAGCTTCGTTTAAATATTTTATTTTCCCATCTTGTATGATAACTATTCCCAAGAAGGATTGCTCGGTAATAGTTCGAAATTTTTCTTCAGATTCTTTTAACCTTTCTTCTGCGATTTTCCGTTCTGTAATATCTTCATAAGTACCGAGAAGCCCTATAACTTTATCCTCTGAATCACGAAGTGGAATTCTATTTAGATCTAACCATGCTTGTTTTCCATCTGCTTGAGATTGTGGTTCAATTACGTGAAACTCAGGTTTTCCAGATTCCATTACTAGGCGCTCAATTTCATAAAATGATTCTGCTTCTTCAAATTTCCACGCTAAATCATAATCAGTTTTCCCAACAATACTCTCTGGCGCTCCCACGCCTGCTACTCGAGCAAAATTTCTATTACACCCTATATACTTTGATTCGTTATCTTTCCAAAAAATATGTTGAGGAATGTTATCCAATACTAACTGAAACATCTGTTTAGAATTATTCAATTCAGAAAGTAGATTTTTTTGCGATGTAATATCTTTTACTAGAGTTATAAACAGTTGTTCTCCATCAATTTTAATTTCAATAGCTTTTGAATTTAATTCTCCATAAAAAAAACTCCCATCTGCTTTTAATAATTTGTATTCATGTTTTTCTGTAAATCCTTTTGCTTTGAGTTTTTCAAAATTTTCTTCAAGCTCGTTAAGTTGTTCTGAAACCACAAAATCAGAGATATGCTTTCCAATGAAGTAATTTTTATTTTGAATATTATAAAAATCTAGAACTTGCTGTGATACATTAATTACTTTTCCGTCAGAGTTAAAAATTACAACAAGATCAGGTATTGCGTTAATAAATTCCTCTATATATTTATTCAGCTGTATGATCATTATAATCTTTTAAAAAAATTTATGAAATTAAGCTTTTTATTAAACAATAAAAGTGATTAAATTTAACTTTATTTTTTATTACTTCAAAAATCGCATTTTAATTCTAATATTCTTCGGTTTGAAACAGATTAATTAATAAAAATCTATAAATAATTTTTTTTCAATTAAAAGAGAATAGCTAAAGGCATAAAAAAGTATTATAAGACTAATACTTTTCTCTATTAAATTTATTTATCTCTATTAAGTTCATTGTTTATGACTTCCATTAGTTCATTTTCAGTATATTCCTTATCTGTAGGTTCTTTAAAATCTTTATTAAAGAATCTTTTTAAGCGTTTAGGCATAACCCATCCAAGAAACGCAGATAATGAGTAAAAAATTGTAAACCCTACAAGGATATATCCGTAAATAACATTTGGAAAGACCCAAGGTCCAACAACATTATAAGGAATGAAATAATATATAAAAATACTTAAAGAATAAATAATAGAACTTAAACCAATTAATTGATATCTCTTTTTAATCCAAGGCTCTATATTAATAGATTTTATAGAGTAGTAATATTTCAATGCAACGATACCTAACCAAAGATGAGACAATAAAAATGAAATCGTTATTGAAAACAAGATATAATAATAATAAATTAAATTTGACTCATCTAAAGAAGTAGTTAAAGGAATTGAAATTTGAAAGTTTAATCTAATAATGAAATCTATACTTCTAATAGCAATTAAACTAATTAAAAAGATCTTAAAAGGACTCTTTTTATCTTTGAAAAACGTTAAATTCGTGAAAATCACTAATAAAATGTTTGGGAATTGAATTAAAATCAAAAATATTATCAGTAGTGATGGAAATAAACCATAGAAAATTATTCTTATACTACTTATAATAAAAAACAGGATTAAAGGGAGTAGATTAAGAGTCTTTGTTTTTATCATTTTATTCAAAAGAAATATAGCTACAATGAGTTGTATCACAATCCATATAAATTGAAGTAAATAATTAACTATAACTACAGTTTGTAATAACATAACAATCTTCTTCCTCTATATTTTCTCCATTGTAATTAAGGATTGATTTTCTAATATTTCTTTTAATAATAAATCTACAATTTGCTCACAATTTTTTATATTCAATTTGAGAAGTCTTGTTATCAGAGAACCTTTTATTAGAGTCTGATAATCTCTCAGATGTATTGTATTTAATTCCCGATATGGCCCGAATTCTTCCTTAATTGCTAGTTTAATTAGACCTCTTGAAGCTGCTGTAGAAATACCAATTTCTTTTGATAGAATTTCCCCTAAATAATATATTATCTGAATATTCTTAACCTCACGTCAAGAAAAGTCATTTATATCAATTGTAGATGAGATAATAACCTATTTAATATTCAATAAAAGAATCTTTTTGTTAATAAATATTATATTTTTCATAGCTATTCTATTATACTTTGTTAAAATTTTTTTTATTTGGAAAATAAAGGAAAATATTAAAAAGCCAAATACTTTTTTTTAGTTTTTTATACGAATTAACGCATTGAAACTTGGAGTATTAGTATTTATAATCGCATTTCTAAAAGGTAGATCATAAGGAATGGAAATTTATATTACTCTTTTTTTTAAAAACTTATAATAGAATATTTAATACTAATAGTAATCAAAAAGATTTTAGTTATTGAATAATCAAGAAAAATAAAAAAAAAAAGTGTTGATTATTTATTTGATTAATTTAAAGCGTTTTTTAAGCAGAATTACAGAAACTACGCAGATTGTTCCTATTAAGATATGAAGAATATATCCTGGAATAGCGGGTACTTCTGGTGGACTTTTTATCTCAAAATTGTCGCTAAAATCGTCAATGATTGGATTGGCGACATCACTGATTTTTATTTGATATAGGGTTGAATCTACGAGCGTTGTAGGTATTGTCCAATCGTAAGAACCATCATTAGGGGTGCTTGCGACAATTTGCATCTCAAATACACCATCTAAATAGAGTTCAATTTTTACATCAGAAATACTACCTGTTGAGGTCCAAGTGATGGATTGAGAAGTGTCGATTCCCCAGGAATTAGTGCTATCAGGACTAATAATAGTAAGATCATAATAATCGAATGGAGCATTTGTATCAAGAATATTAAATGCATAATAATAAGCACCATAATTATATAAAAAAGTGCCACCTAAAAGAATACCAGTACTTTTTTCATACCATGCAAACCCTCCTGGTAGGGTTAAATCCTCAAGCTCCCAAACCTCAACGAAACCCAATCCAGGAACTTCATAAAAAGAGTCCCCTGCGACATAAAAATCATGATCACCTTCAGTATCAACAGCAATAGAAATTATTTCGCCAATTGAAATATCTGTAAAGATCCATAAGGGGGTATGCGTTCCTGAGCCAAAACTAACGCCTCCATATGAATTAGACATAATTCTAGTCAGACTATCTACATCCCAATAACCCGTTTGATCGAGAAATCCTTCGAAATACAGTGAATAATCATTATGAAAGAATCGTTGTGAAACTTCTGAATATAGGGACTCCCAAATATAAACTGTATCGAATAAAAGAAATACATAATCCAGGAACATACCATTGAATATTTTGATTTCTTTGATGGGTAGAGTTTTTTCTATTTCATTATTATCAATATAAGGCTCAATTGGTAACCAAGGTGTAGAAGCTTTAAAAGTATAATCACCATAGGTTGTCGGAGTCCATATATAATTTATAGTTTCAGTTTCACCAACAAGTAGAGAACTTGTAGTTGTAGAATCGACTAAAATATCATTGATATATAAGAAGAGATCAACATCAGATTCAGCATAAATTCCCATGTTTGTAACAGTGGCAGTAACTATATAATTATTATTTGGTTCAGCAAAAGTAGGTATTTCTAAAGAAACCGTTAGATCATGCTCCAAAGATGCATACCATGGACTAAATAATAATGTAAAATCATCAGTCAAACTGTTTAAATTTTGATATACGTTATAATAACTAGTATCAACTCCGAAATTCAATCCACATGTATAGCCACCAGCGGTATAATCGAGATAATCATAATTAAATACGATTTCTCCACTCTCATATATTATTACTTCAAATGTTCCAACTATACTTCCATCATAATGATAAATATTTAACCATTCTGCAACCCAATAGCTTCCAAATGATTCTACATAAATACCAGAGCCACCTGGATCTAGATCATCCCAAAATGGAGCAATTAAATAATGATGGTCCACAGTTGCAGATGGAATGGGATCATTTGTAAAATCAGTTGGGCTAGTATCAACAAAGCTAAGATATCCATTAGATGCCAAATAAATGGTTGAAAAAGTAGTATCGTAGAATTGAAAATCAAATGGAAGGACTATTGCGGCATAACTATCATCTCCTAAGAATAATTCTGTTCCTCCAGTTGCATCAATCCAAGTATATGGAGCTCCCACCGTCATAGTGTAATTCAGAGGGGCAGGGAATTCTGCGAATTTTTCCACATAATTATTTACTATGATTGTTTCTCCTGTTAACGATGGAGCATAGGCAGTAAAGTTATAAGATTTATATCTTGTTGGACTCCATGGATAATTAATAGTTATTTCTTGATCCACATTTAAGGTTGAAATTGATGTTGAGTCGACAAGAACACTGTCAACATAAAAATATAAATCTACATTTGATTCAGCATATAAACCATTATTAAGTACCGTCGCATTAATAGTATAAGATCCATAAAGAACTGGATTATCTGGAACTTCTAATGAGACATGTAAATCATGATCCAAGATTGGATATGATATTACGGCATCTCCTTCACCTGAAATAGCTTTTGCAATTAAATAATACTTACCAGTTACATTAGCAGTCCACGCCAATACCTCATCTTCTCCTAAATTAGTTGATATACTTTTTGCTACCATTATTGGTTCTCCTATTGGCGAGGGTGTATTGCTGTATAGATGTAAATCAAAATCAGCCCCTGATGGAACATCTAATGTAAAAATATAAGTTTCTCCTACCACAAGGTCTACATAGCAACCTAATGCATGCTTGTCAATAGGATCAATGGAACTTGATGAAATATATGCTGTTGTATCTGATCCTAATGTTAATTCTTGTGTAAAGGCTTCTATAGCAGCATCAACATTTATTCTACCATATCCTTCATGAACATCTTTGCCACCACGATTAAGTAAAGGAGAAGATCCTGTGTAATATTCTCTTAGTAAAGGATACGTTTCCGTTGCAGACATTAAAAGCAATGCTTTTACTCTTTTAGCTTCTTCAGCAGTATAACCCCATATCTGATGCCCACCCATTGCGTCAATTACTAAATTTGATGCACCAGCAACAGCAGGAGCTGACATTGATGTTCCCTGTGCTCCATATAAATCATTTGCATATCCATCTGTGGGATATATTCCGTCAGCATCATTATCATTAGCATCTGCTGAAAACATTTGTATATTATAAAAACTACCTCCTGGGGCACAAATATCTGGTTTGATCGTAAATCCAGTGTATGAATCTCCTCCTTGGCTACTATAATCCGTGATTTCATCATCTATACTAGTAGCTGCTACAGTTATTACATTATCTGCATCTCCTGGAGAACCAATGTAATTATCTCCAGGACCACTATTTCCTGCTGACACCACAGTGACAATACCGTTTTCTACAGCATTATTTACAGCTGTTATAAAATTTGTATCTCCTGAAGGTCCTCCCAAACTTATAGAAATCGTTGTTATATTATAAACCATTCTATTAGCTATCGCCCAATTAATTCCATTTATTATGTCTGAAGAATAACCAGAACCATGTTCATCTAGTACTTTTATCCCTACAAGATTAGCATCAGGAGCTATTCCTTGCCATGCATCTCCACTGAGATAAAGAGGTGGATCAAAAGGCCAGTGAATTACATTTCTAAATCTCATATAAAAATCGGAACAATAACCATCTCCAGTATTATCTACTAAATTGATAACAAATCTAAAGGAGTAATCGCCAAGACCACCACTCGTTACTGTGTAAGTTAGTGTATGAGACCAAGAATCTGAATTATCTACATAAGAAGCTACTAGGGTATCTCCATGATAAAGGTAAGCCCAAAAATCACAATCATCTGATCCTGGTGTAAAGTCATCAAATTCACAATTCATTTCAATTACACCAGTGGTATCTACCCGAAATCTTGTCCAATCAAATTCATATTCTCCTTCAGTGATATCATATCCTGTATAATCATAAGAATAGGATGCAGTAGCTACAGAACGACCATTTCCATCATAATTAGGCCCTCCTATTCCTGCTGCGATTCCACCACAATGGGAGCCATGACCATTATCATCATAAGGACTCCCTAAAAAGTTTATTTCATCTTGCCATCCAACAATTTTATAGCTAGGGTCACCATCAGAATAACCAGGGATAAAAAGATTGTGCGATTCATCAATTCCAGTATCAATTATTGCAATAGAGCTATAGTCGTCACCTTTATATGGAAGATCATTCCAAACGTATGGTCTAAGATTCATATTTCGAGACGTATAATATAAATCGGCGTGATAAATTCTATCTTCTTCAATTAAGAAAGGTTCTTTACTTTTTCTTAGGATTTCACAGAATTTATTTAAAGCTGTTAAGTCAATTCTTCCTGCAAAACCATTCAGAGCAACAGTATATTCATGTTCAATTATTCCTCCCAATTCTTTGAAAAGCGAAGAAGCAAACTTATAATCCTCGTAAGGGAAAGACACAATAATAGGAATATCTTCTTTAGTAATCCTTATTGTATTAGCTTTACCCTCCTTAATAGGAAAATCTATAATTGCTTTATCAGGCAGAGCTGGATCATAATGATCTAAAACATCTTCAATAAAACCTACTTCAGCTAATTCCTTCAATCTGATCTCAAAAATATCACTGATACCATTTTTTTCTTTATCTAGATTCACATAATAATTTTGCTCTAATTTATCAGAATTGGATTCTGAATGCAAATGATCAATTGTTTGTTTATCCAAATTTGTATCTTCAGCAATTTCCATAGATATACTTTCTGTATTTATAAAAATTGGAGAAAAAATCGAAAATAAGATAAACGTTAAAATATATATAGAAGTATATTTCTGTTTTCCTCTTAACATTTCTAATTTCGCCTAATTGTTAATTTTTAGATTTAATTTTTAGAATGATTATAAAATTGTCAGTTGAATATTTATAATTTTTTTTATAAGTGAATTATTTTTTTATCTAAAGAAAAAGAAATAGAGCTCTCCCCGGCTATTATATCTTCCTATCGCATCAATTACCAGATGTGATGCACCAGCGACAGCGATAACTGAAATTAATGTTCCTTGTGTGCCTCTTAAATCATTTAAATATCCATCTATCGAATAAACTCCTTCAGCATCATTATAATAGGTATCTGCTGAAAAAGATTGTATTTTATTAAAACTTCCAACTGGAGCAGTAATTTCTGACTTGATTGTAGATCCTGTAGACGCATCTATGATTTTTATTTGATATTAATCAGAATTTATGAGTGTCGAGAGAGTCCTACTTTATTTGGTTTCAAAAATTTTGCGGATTTTTTCTAATCGTGTATCTCTCGGTGTTTTCTTGGTAATAGGGTTATGATCTCCATATAACTCTTTATGATAAACTGGTCTTGTTGTTCTATAAAATACTCCTATTGTAAATTTATGTCTTTCTTTCGCTGCCTTGATGGCTTCAAAATAATCTTTTGGCTCGTTTTCAAGATATTCAACGTGGCTTCGATATTCCTCCCAATTATGGTATGGAACAGCTGGTTGTAAAACTTCTATAAAAGCGAACCCTTCGTGGTCTACTCCTTGTACTATAAGATCAGTGAGATGCTTTATATCTCCAGCAAAACCTCTCGCAACAAAAGTAGCGCCCGCTTCAATCATTAAAGACATTGGATTAAATGGTTCCTCATAGCTTCCTCTAGGTGTTGAGGGTCCTTTCCAACCTTTTTCTGTTAATGGAGAAAATTGACCTGTTGTTAGAGCATAAACACTATTATTATGTAAAATAAATGTTATATCTTGATTTCTTTTTGCTGCGAACATTGTGTGTTCTAATCCTTCGGCTAGACCATTAGCATCCCCAGAAAAGTTAATTAATTTTAAATCGGGATTCGCTATTTTGATGCCTTCAGAGTTCGAACAATTGCGTCCATGTAATCCATAAATCCCACTTAAATTTAGATAGTCAAATATTTTAGCATGACAACCTATGCCAGCAGTCATAATTATATTCTCTCTTTTAATTCCTCTTTGTTCTAATAATGGGATTGCATTTTTAATAGCTGTAAAGATTCCAAAATTTCCACACCCTGGACACCATGTAATTTCAGCGTATGTCCTCAGATCTTCCATCTTATTGGAGCACCTCCTTAATTTTTTTTGATAAATCGATTGGATCAAATGGACGTCCATTATATTGTTTAATTGTAGTTCTTATCTCTAATCCCACTTTTTCTTTAAGAAGATTAGTAAATTGCCCTGTAGAGCTTTGTTCTATAACTATATTATCTCGATCCTGAAACTTATCCAATTCCCAAATGGGTAGGGGACTCAGATATATCGGGGCCACAATCGTGGGATTTAAATTACTATACTTAAGAGCTTCTAAAACACTCATATAAGTTGATCCATAGGTGAAGATATTAGTTGGGTTTTCACCACGAATTGTTTTAACAGTTTCTTGACTCTTTAAATATTCAATAAGTGCTTCTAACTTTTTGTTTCTTTTGTTATGCATAAATAATATCTTCTCAGCATTTTCCGTTGTGATTCCAAATTCATCATGTTCATAACTATTCCATTTTATAATTTGATCTGAAGGTGGAAATAACATAGGAGAAACTCCATCTTCACTATCTATATATCGCTTATAATCACCACTGTTATGCATTTTTGGCTCTGCCCATTTAGATTTTTTTAAATCAATTTCAACTGTCATACTACTCTCTGAAAGATGCTTCTCAGTTAATATAATTCCTGGTGTCTGAAATTTCCAAACTAAATCTAACATTTCAGCAGTAAGATAGTATGCTTCTCTAACTGTTCTGGGAGAAGCAACTATCCTTAAGAAATCTCCATGACCCGCTGTCAATGCAAAAGCTAAGTCAGCTTGTTCTGTGTAAGTAGGAACACCTGTTGCGGGACCTGGTCGCTGAGATAATACAATTAGAATAGGTGCTTCTGTAATACCTGCTAAAGAGAACCCTTCAGTCATGAGAGAAAAACCACCACCACTCGTACCGACCATAGCCCTTGCTCCTGTGAAAGCTGAACCAATTGCCATATTAATAACAGCTATTTCACTTTCAGCATGGACAACTGCTAAACCAAAATTTTCAGCCTCACGAGCAAGAGTATGCAAGATTGTTGATGCAGGTGTCATGGGATATCCATAATACACATCTAATCCGCTAGCTATTGCACCCAAACTGATTGCCTCATTTCCCGTAATTATAGGTCTTTCTTTATCTCCTTTCTCTAAAGTAAATTTCTTTCCACAATCTGGATATACAATATCATAAATAGTATTAGCAAAAGTTATATTATCTTCAATCCCACTTGGATATTCATTTTTAATAATTTGATACATTTCCTCTTTTTCAAAACCAATTGTGGCAGAAAGTATTGCGACAGCACTAACACCAAACATTAAATTTTTCATAGGATATTTATCTGCTTCTGAAGTTAAGGGTATTCCAATCCCCTTATCAAGTTCAAGTTCATCTGAATTAAAAACAATTACTCCATTTTCTGTAATATCATTTCTATGTGTTTCATAACTTCGTTTATCAAAATTTACCACCAAATTAGCTTTCATATAATGACTACTAATCCATCCAGGTGCCGTACTGACAACAGAAAAATTATGCCCACCCCTTATTAAACTCATATAATCATCCATTTGAAACACATGACGCCCAAGGCTAGAAAAAATGTGTGCAGCTACAGAACCTGCTTTTTTTACTCCTTCTCCCGCTTTACCACCAACAAGGAAGGTAAAGGGTGCTACGTTTTCTACTATATTTATCACTTTTTTAAGTTGTTAGGTAATGATATAATTAGTTTAAATTAATTAAAGGATTAATATTTGGAATTGTCTAGACAAATATTTAATAATATTCCTTATAATTTTTAGTATTAAGCATGAGTTTCAATAAGTCTCTTTTTGATTGTAAAATTTTAGTTCTAATAGATTTATAAAGGATATTTACATACTTATTTATGGGATTTGTGTAGGTTATTCTATACAAATTATAATAGAGGGAAATTTAAAATGAAAAAGAGAGAAATTTTTTTTATATTAATTAGTTTAATTTTAACAACTAATTGTTTTCAATTTATTTTAAAGCCAGAGCTTAAATCTATTGATACTAATTCTGAAGAAGTTTCAATGCACTCATCTGGGGATATTCTTCCAACATTTGGATGGAAACAAAATTGGGCTGGTCCACTTTGGGATGTAGGCATGAAAATGGCTATCGATAGTTCAGACAACATTCACATCACTGGATATTCAGAAGAATTGAATGATAATGAAGATTTTCTTTACTTGAAATATAACGATGAAGGAACGCTTATGAATTCAGTTGTATGGGATCAGGGTAATGAGGCTAATGTAGGACGTGATATAATTTTAGATTCTTCAAACAATATCTACATTGTCGGTTACACAGATGTAAATCCCGATGTATGGATCTGGGAATATGACACATACATAAGGAAGTTATCCAGTGGTGGATCTACTCAATGGACACGTACATGGGGAGGAAGTGAAAATGATATTGCTCGAGCTACTGCGCTTGATTCTTTCGGAAATGTGTATCTTGGAGGATTAACTTGGAGTTATGGAGCAGGTCAAGCGGATTCCCTTTTAATCAAATATTCAAATACAGGTACCCTTCAATGGAATGAAACCTATGGTTCAACAACAAGTGAATGGGTTAACTCTTTAATAATAGACTCTTTTGACAATATTTACTTAGCTGGTGGATATCAATATAATGATACTACAGACTCTGATAGTTATTTAATTAAAGTTGATAATAATGGTGTAGAGCAATGGTCTCGTTCCTGGGGTGGTGTTGGTGATGAAATAGGTGTTTCTGTGGCTTTAGATTCATCACAAAATGTATATGTAGTTGGTAGTACTTCAAGTTATGGTGCGGGTTATAA
>JBHLNL010000080.1:0-13498 GCA_048941605.1 Promethearchaeota archaeon
ATTTATAAAAGTTTTTCCCTTAGTGACTTATAATTTCTAAACTAAGGAATTTTATTTTGTTAATAAAATTGAATTAGATAAAATTTTATATTAAACGACATCTAATTTTACATTAAAGGCATATTATAATATGAGAAATATTTACTGATTTTATGTCTAATTCTAAGGAATTTGGATTTAAAATATCCATAATAGGAGATGGAGGAGTTGGTAAAACATCCTTAATAAAGAAATTTACAAAAGGGACTTTTGAAAAAGATTATGTTAAGACAATAGGAGCCCAATTTTCGAGATATGATAAAGAAATTGATGGAGATGTTATTAATTTAATATTTTGGGATATTGCCGGTCAAGATGATTTCAATTTTCTACACCCTTTATTTTATAAGGAAAGTAGAGCGGGCATCATAGTATGCAGCCTTGAAGAAAATGATTTAGGTAAAGACAGCTTTCTACATATAAAGAATTGGTATAATGAATTAAAGAAATATTGTGGCGATATTCCTGTAGTGTTATTTGCCAATAAGGTTGATTTGGTGGATAAAAATAATTTAAATGAACGTGAGATTCAAGAAATTGTTGAAGAAAATAATTTTTTTGGATATTATATTACTTCTGCAAAAACGGGAGAAGGAGTTATAGATGCATTTAATACGCTTATTGACAACTTATATTATAAATATAAAGAACTATCTTTACAGGAATGATCTAATCTTATTTTTTTTCAATCTGGCTAATCTCAGTTAGAAAAAGATCTGCGATTGTGAGCCATTTTTGCTTTGTTTCAGCATCAGCTGCACTCTTTTCTGTTAAATCCTTACCTATTTTAAAATTCTCAACTGCTAAGTCAAATTTTTGAAGTTCTTTGTAGCATAGACCCAGTTTAATATATGTTTGATTAATATACCACTCATCACCTGCCACTTCAATAGCTTTTAAGAATTTATCTACAGCTATTTCATATTCCTCATAATACATTAATATTTCTCCATATGTATCGTTATAAGTTCCATTATTAGGAAATTTATCAACAAGACTCTGAATTAATTCAATTGCTTCTTCCTTTTTATCTAAATACTGTAACCAATAGACTTTATAATTAAGGAGATCATTATTTTTGGGATATTTCTTGATTAATTTATTAATGATATCTAATCCTTCCTCTAAATTTCGTAACCTTCTGAGAACCGATGCTTTTTTCATCTTGATATCGATTTCACTCTTAGGAAAAATCTGCAACATCTCATCTAATATTATCAATACATCATCCAATTGTTCATAATATAGTAAAATAGATATTTTCGAATTGTATAACTCAATTTTCTTTGGATTCAATTCAATTTCCCTATCAATTTCTCTAATTTTTTCTTCATATTGGTCTCTTAATTCATCTATACTTTGAGATTGAAATAATCCAATCATATCTTGCCATATAATCCCTTCTAATTTATCATATGTTTCTTTTAACTCAACTTTTTCCTCAATTTTATAAGCTAAATAATTAATATACTTTGGTAAGAACTTTTTTAAAGAGTTTCTTAGCTTTTTATGAAATATATGCTTACAGCTTGAATCTATAATGTTATTCAAAATCGTCTGCGAGTCTATAGACTTTGAAAATAACTTATTCAAATATGTAGATTTAGTTATATGTTTTTCTGTAATGGCTCGAAGCATTATTTCCAAAGGCTCATCTGATTGAAAGTAATAATTCTCATCTTGAGAAACATTTAATTTAAAAAATTTTATAGGATATATCTTATTCTCGACAATTTCATCAATATAATACTGAAGTTTCGTGTCTTTAATGTTGTAGGTATTAGAAAAATCCTCTGTAGAAATAAAATTAGGATATTGGTTTGGATGATTAATTGAAAGGAAAAGTAAGATTTTATCAAAATCTTCCTCATTGGTAAGCATTGATTTGACTCTAGCATAGTCTAACCTTAAGATATTGTTAAGATACCTAAATTGAACATCTTCATCTATGATTTTATATTTTTCAAAAAATTCAATGGTTTTTCTAGTAACATCTTCAATCCTTCTACTCTCTTCATTCAAAATTGACTGTCTATCTAAATCATAATCTTGTAGCATTCGAGAATATTCCACTTTGCCTGATCTGGTAATTCTATACTCCTTATTCTCTTTTATTACTAACCCTTTATCTAATAACAAATTCATGTTTTTAGATAATGAAGATTGATTAATTGAAAGTGGTTCTTCTAGAAAATCAGACCATTTACAGAAACTATTATTATAAACCATCCAAAGAATCCAATGATCATAGTTTCTTCTTCTCACGATTACCTTAGGGGGATAACTTAATTTTTTTTTCTTCCCACGCAATCTCGAAATCTCATGAAATCGTTTTTTACCCTCAGGAGTAATTTTATAATGGCCTCGAGAATAATTATCCACATAACCCTTTCCTTTTAACATAGAAAGATATTTAGAGAGAGTAGATAATCGCAATTCAAGAGGTTTTTCGGTAAAGTCAGACCATTGACACTCGTCATTATTATAAAGCAACCAAAGAATAATATGCTCAAAATTTTTTTTACCGAATTTTGGAGTTTTATATATCTCTTCAGGGGGATAATTAACTGCACTCATAGTTTAGAAAATCAAAAAATAGTTTTTTATGTATTTATAGGTTTTTCAACTATTTAAATCATTCCTTTTTAATTCGAACTTCACTCAAAGTTCCGTAATAAAAACTATATAACGAAGTATATCTATATTAAAATTAGAAAACCAAAAAAGAGGTCAATAAAAATGAAAAAAATAGAATTAAGTGAAAAGTTGCGATTGAAAGTTTATAATCAAGGCTATATTCAAAGAGTAAACAAATGTTAAATAATTTTTTTTTTTTCTTTGTTGTTAATTATACTTTTTCAAATATGTCCTGTTTTAATTAGATTTAAATTTTAGTTAGTTTTAGCTAAAAATTAATTTTCGAGCTTTCTTAGTTTAATTCACTGCTATATAATATATTCAATCTAAAATTTACCAACCAAAAGTTTTAAATTAATTTAAGTCTAATCTTCTATTAAATTAGATAAATACTTCTAAATCTAAGAAAGGGTTTCAATGAGTGAAATTCAGAAATTTTCCTTTAAGATTACTGTCATTGGAGATGGAAGTGTAGGAAAAACATCCTTAATTACGAGATTCACAGAAGGGGGATTTGAAAAGGATTATATTAAAACTATTGGAGCTCAATTTTCAATCTATGACAAAGAAATTGATGGAGATCGAATTCGATTAATATTTTGGGATATAGCAGGTCAAGAGGATTTTAATTTTCTACGCCCTTCTTTTTATAGAGAAAGTAGAGCAGCTATAATAGTATATAGTCTTGAAGAAAATGATTTGGGTAAACGGAGCTTTAAAAATATAGCAAATTGGCATGAAGATATTAAAAAGTTCTGTGGTGAGATCCCTATTATTGTTTTTGCAAATAAAGTTGATTTGATTGATGAAAAAAATCTTAAAACTAATAAAATTGAAAATCTTGTGAAATTTCGCAATTTTCTTGGATATTGTATAACATCCGCAAAAACAGGCCAAGGAGTTATTGATGCTTTTAATACCTTTATTGAGGAATTATATTTTAAATCTAAAGCTTTATCTTCTCCTTAATCACCAACAAGTTGGATCGAAATATTCTCTATATTTTTCTAACCAAGGGCATAATGTATATTTTGAGTAATCTTCTGTAATTTCTTCTCCTGGGATAATATCTTTTATAGCCATAGCGCAAAATCCATTTTCATCTTCAGAAGCACCTGAATTAGCTTCAAAAGAATGATTTACAAATCTTGAGTTATCTAAACAAAATATTAGTGCATCAAGATCCCTTTCATAATACGAATAACTGAGTAATGTTTTCATAAAATCATTCATCATCAGTGTTTTTTGAGATGAATCAAGATTTAGAAATTGTCTTTTTGTTATTATTAGAACGTCTTGTTGACGAGCATGCCACCAAATAGTCCCTTTTGGAATAAATTTCTTCGCAAATAATCCTAAACCATGTATTTCGCTTGGTTTCACTTCAGCATACTCATCTATGGGATTAATTGGTTTAGGGTTAAAAAGTATTTCAATTTCATTCATATGATATATTAAAAGTAATGAAAGTATTTGTATTTTAAATCAATGAGAATTTAATTTTTTATTCGAACACTTCAAATTTAGAATTAACAAATAAAGCTTAGTAAAATTAAAATAATATTTGTTTACTTTCTGCATTATGACACAAGAAATCATCAAATGGGATTTAAGTGATTTCTATTCAGATATAAATGATCCACAAATAGAAAAAGATATCCAAAACATTGAAAAATCAGCAGAATCATTTTATCAAACTGTCAAAGGAAAGTTAGAAGACATTTCATTCACCTCTAACCAACTTTTAGAATGGTACAAAGAGTATGAAGCAATTTCCGAAAAGATTTTTTACTTAGATACTTATGCTACATTGCTTTATAGTATTAATACATTGGATGATGATGTAAAATCTTTCTTTTCAAAAATTGATGAATTTAAGGTTAAAATCCAAGAAAAACTTTTGTTTTTTGATTTAGAGCTTAATCAAATATCCGATTCTAAATTTGAAGAACTCATAAAGGTTCCAGAATTAAAAAATTATTCTCATGCTCTTAAATTTAATAGAACAAAAAAACCACATCAACTCACAGAAAAGGAAGAGCAGATTATTTTAATGAAAGATATGACAGGTGCTAACGGATTCCTAAAACTCTACAGTGAATTGAAAAGCAGTTTCTTATTTGATTTTGAAGTAGATGGAGAAATGAAAAAGTTGACAGAAGCAGAGTTATTTTCTTATATGTATCAAGAAAACAGAGATCTTCGATATAAAGCCTTACAAACAATGATGTCAGAATATAAAAATAATGAAATGATTTTTACGCACATTTTAAACAATATCTTAAAAAGTTGGGGTTTGGAATGTAAAAAAAAGAATTATTCTAAACCGATATCGAGGAGAAATATTCAAAATGAAGTAAGTGATGAAACTGTTGAAATTCTTGGAAAAGTCACCACAGAGAGTTATCATATTGTTGAAAAATATTATAACATAAAGAAAAAATTATTGAACCTTCCTGAATTACACATGTCAGATATTTATGCTCCAGTTGGTCAAATAACGAGAAAATACTCCTACCAAGAAGCATTAGAGTTAATTAAAAATACAGTTGTAAAATTTCACCCAGAGTTTAAAACCATTGTAGAAAAAATGGTAGAATTAAATCATATTGATGCTACACCAAGGAAAGGTAAAAATCGAGGTGCTTTTTGTTCCCCTGGAAAACAAAAACAATATAGCTTTGTTTTTGTTAATCATGTAGATACAATAGATTCACTACGTGCATTAGCACACGAACTTGGCCATGCTTTCCATGCTTTTTATATACAAAAACAACAAAATTTCATAAATATAGACATTTCACTTGTTGTAGCTGAAATTGCCTCAGTATTCAATGAAATTCTAACATTTGATTATTTGATGAATACTGATTTGTCAACAAATGAGAAAATATCCTTACTTAGCAATTTTATTGAATCAAAGTTTGGCACTTCACATCGTCAAAATGCGTTCTATAGATTTGAAAAGACTATTCATGCTTTAATTGATAAGAAATTGCCCTCTACAGAAGAAATAAAAGAAGCTTTTGTAAATGAGATGGAGTTAATGTTTGGAAATTCCATTGTTAACATTAAGGAAGAATATGCAAATTATGTTTTTGTAGTACCACATTTTCTAAATGTTCCATTCTATGTATATGCATATAATATGTCTAATCTCTTAGTAATTTCAATATACCAACTCTATCTTGAAGAAAAAGAGAAATTCGTACCTAAATATCTTAAATTACTTTCTATAGGAAGCTCTCTTTCCCCTGAAGAAATGTTATCCGAGATTGGGATAAATCTAGATGATCCATCCTTTTGGGAAAAGGGAATTAAATATCTTTCTGACAAAATTGACGAATTGGAAAAATTAGTTGAAAATTATTAAATTTTTTTCTTTTTTATTATTAAAAGTCAACATCTAATTGAGCTATTTCAGCTAGGAAAAGATCAACGATTACCAACCATTTTCTTTTTGTATCGGGATCACTTTTAGATTTTTCTGTAATCTCTTTCCCTTTATTAAGATACTCTAGAGCTAAGTTGTAGTTTTCAATTTCTTTATAGCACACTCCCATCTTTATATATGTTTGATAGATGTACCAGTTATCATTACTTATCTCTAACGATTTTTCGAACTCTTCTATAGCTTTTTCATACTCCTTAAAAAACATGAGAATTTCTCCATAAGTATCTCTATAAGTTGCATTGTTAGGTTCTTGTTTTATTAGATTATGAATAATTTCTAATGATTCTTCCTTTCTATTTAGATACTGCAACCAAAGAGCTTTATAGTTGATAATGTCGTTGTCGTTTGGATACTTTTTAAGTAAATCTTGGATAATTTCTAATCCTGCTTCAACATTTTTCATTTCCTTAAAAATATATGCTCTCTTCATTTGAATATCTTTCTCTTCATGAGGAAAATCGTTCAGCATTTGATCCAATAAGGTTAAAACACGAGAATTTTCACCTAACTCATTTAAAATTTTGCTTTTTGTATAATATAAAGCAATATTTTCAGGATTTGCTTTAATAGCTTTATCAATTGCCTTAATAGCTTCCCTTTCATCAACACCTTCTAAAGAGTCAAGTTGTATTTCTTGATTATCAAAACTATATGTTTGAATCTCTTGCCAGATTAATCCTTCTAATTTATTATAAATATCAATCAATTTCCTTTCCTTCTCCATTTTATAAGCCAGATAATTAATGTATTCTGGTAAGAATTCTTTTAAGTCTTCTTTTAATCCATCATCAAATAAATAATCACAAATTTCATCAAGAATAGCATTAACAGTATATTCCATGGTTAAAGAAAGCATTTCATATGGAGATTCTTCGTGTAATTTATTTAGATATGTCCATTTTGTAAAATAATCTTCAACTATAACATTAAGCATTCTTCCAAGTTTTTCATTCTCATTAAAATAATAGATTTTATCTTTTAAATTCAATTTAAAGAATTTTGTAGTATAGATATTCTCATCTATAATTCGAAGTAGAGCAAATTCGAGTTTTATTGGATTAATATCATATTCTCTTGAAAATTCTTCAGGAGATATATATTTAGGATATTGATTTGGATGGTTCAATGAAAGAAATAACAGTATCTTACTAAAATCTTCTTCATCTTCTAAACTTGCTTTGATTTTTTCATAAGGCATTTTTAAAGCATTGTTTAAGTAATGAAACTTAATATTATTATCAACAATTTGAAATTTCTCGAAAAACATCATTATTTTTTTGGTTATTTCCTTTATACGTTTACTCTCTTCCTCTAAAATAGACTGTCTATCTAAATCATACTGTCTTAATATATTATAGTATTCAATTTCGCCTAATTTTGTAATTTTATAATCTTTATTCTCCTTTCTTATAAAATTTTTTTCTAGTAACACATTCAAATTCTTAGATAATGAAGATTGGTTAATAGAGAGAGGTTCTTGTAAAAAATCAGCCCACCTACAAAAATTATTATTATATAACATCCAAAGAATCCAATGATCGTAGTTTCTTCGCCTAAGAATGGTCTCTGGAGGATAACTCAATTTTCTCTTCATGTCCTTAGCTTGAGATATTTCATAGAATCTATCTTTTCCTCTAGTAGTTATATGATACTGATTAAATCCGCTTTTTTCAATATAGCCTTTATCTTTCAATCTTTTCAAATAAATCGATAAAGTTGAGTGAGAAATTTGTTTTTTAAGGTCTCCCCAGGTACAAATATCATTATTGTTTAAAATCCAAAGAATTATAAGTTCAAAATTTTTTCTTCGGAGAGGACCACCTTGTAATATTTCCTTAGGAGGATAATTAAATGGAGAACTCATATTCTAATCCAAATTGTTAGATTTCCTAATTTAATAATGCGTATTAGTCTATATATACTTTATGATCTAAAGAGGATCCGGGACTCCTAATGGAGTTCTAGAAAGGAAACTATTAATGTATTGTTGATCTAATAATTATTTAGTAGAAATTTAATTAGGTAAATTCTACATTATGAGTGGGAGAGAAAGGTTTTGAGGGTGTTTGCAGAGGAGAGCTCGATTGTTTGTCGGATTAACAGCGATACGAGCTCTCCATATTAAAAAAATCACTTTAATAAAACTATACTTTTAATCAATTTATTATTGATTATCATCAAATTAGGTTTAAGTTTAATTTTCATTTATGCAATAAAAGACATAACCTTTTTATTTTCAATAAACTAATTTTACATTAATTATAATTGTCTAACTTCATTTCTCTAAAAAAATAAATGATTGATTCTCGATCTGAATATAAATTTAAAATCGCCGTAATCGGAGATGGAAGAGTAGGAAAAACATCCTTGATTGAAAAGTTTACAAAAGGAGGGTTTCAAAAGGACTATATAAAGACTATTGGTGCTCAATTTTCAATATTTGATCAAGAAAAAAATGGAGATAACATCAAATTAATATTTTGGGATATTGCCGGTCAGGATGACTTTAATTTTTTTCGTCCATCTTTTTTTAAAGATAGTGGAGCTGCTATCATTGTATATAGTTTGGAGGATAATCAGTTAGGTGAAAATAGCTTTAACCATATTAAAAATTGGTGTAATGATATTGAACAACATTGTGAAGATATTCCGATTGTCTTATTTGCAAATAAGGTTGATCTCATTGATGAAAGCAGTATAGATGATAGTAAGCTTCAAAAAATAGTGAAAAAACATAATTTTTTAGATTATTACATAACATCAGCAAAAACAGGGAAAGGAGTTATTACAGCATTTAATGCACTTATTGATACTTTATATTATAAGTATAAAGAGTTATCTACAGAATTTTAAATTTTTATTAATCCAAAATCCTTCTAGTCCTAAATTTTCTCCTGTAGAAAGTGATTTCACTATCTTGTCCAATATTAATCCAAGGATCCAATCAAAGTTCATAAAAGTAAACTAAAAATATAATCTTAATGTAATTAGTATTAGTGAAAAATTAAGTTATGGAGGTGTTGAAATCTGACTGAAAGTGATGAAATTATAGTGTCTGAATTCAAGGAATTTTTCTATGTCTTTTCTGAAGTAGAAAAGAAAGAACCGAAAAGTGAGCAAGTTCAAATTCCATTTACCAAAGAATTATCTCAAATTCCAACTGTTGAGAACGAATTGCATTTAATTGAAAATAAAAGAGAATTGAAAAGATGGAAGCAATCAATTGGATATTATTATTTAAACCCTGAAAAATTTAAGTTTGGGATAAGAGGTTTAAAATAAAAATAAGAGGTGATTGAAAAATGGTTCAAGTTTTAGATAGAGATCAGGAAGGAGAAATTAAATATAGTATTATTTTGAAAGAGATTATAGTTTTAGAAGAACTCCCTATGGAAAAAGAGCAAATTGAGAGAATAGAAGTAGTTAAACGGGAGAAAAAATCTAAGAAGTCTCTATTGAAACTATTAGAAAAGTCTAAGTATAACGCTAATTATCTTAAAGACACTATTTCCATAAATAGTGTCAAGAATAGGATTCCTTTCAGAAACCATGCAATATATTAATTTAATGGTTAAGGAGTATGATAAAACTATAAATTTTTTTCTTTTTTTTTTTGGAATCTTAAATAAATGAAATTTTTATGAGAAAAGTTCCCAAATTACATATGTAAATGATAAAATTCACTTTTTTGACGCTTAAATTCTCTTAAGTTTATTGACTTAAGCGTTTAATTTATAATGAATTTTCGATTATCTATATTGTATAAATTCTAATATATCAAACTAATTCTAAGAGTGGATTATAATTCGCACGTATGAACAATATGTTGAAGATTTAAAGAAGATGAAACCGAATGTCTATATTGGTGATGAAAAAGTTGGTCGAGATGACCCTCGTATCCAGGGAGGTATGAACATTATTAAAGAAACCTTCGATCATACTCAAGACCCAGAATATGAAGATTTATGCACAGCTACATCGCATTTAACTGGTAAGAAGATCAATCGATTCTGTCACATACATCAAAGCGAAGATGATCTGTTAAAAAAACAGAAAATGACTCGTCTTTTATGTCATCGTGTAGGAGGATGTATTCAAAGATGTATGGGTATTGATGCTATGAATGCACTATCAATTATTACGTATGAGATGGATCAAGCTCTTGGTACTGACCATTATAAAAGGTTTCTGAAATATTTGGAGTATTTTCAAGATAAAGATGTTGTAGCTAGTTGTGCTCAAACAGATGCTAAAGGAGATCGTCTAAAAAGACCACACCAACAAGAAGATCCTGATCAATATCTAAGAGTCATTGAAACAAGAGAAGATGGTATTGTTGTTAGAGGATGCAAAATTAATATCACTAATACACCTTATGCAGATGAATTTATTGTAGTTCCTTGCAGGTATATGGGACCCGAAGATAATGATTATGCAGTAGCATTTGCACTACCCGGAGATTGGGAGGGTGTAAAACTTCTAACGAGACCAGCATATTATAGAAAGAGCGAACATATGGATGCTCCAGGTATGCATGTGGGAGATGCCGAAACTTTCATAATATTTGATGATGTTTTTGTCCCAAATGAACGAGTATTTATGAACGGTAATGGTGATCCACGACAAACACCATATGCTGGATTTTTAGCCCTAATGTTTGCACATTATCATCGTCACACTTACACAGGATGTAAACCAGCAATGTCAGAAGTCTTAGCTTCTGCAGCTGCCTTAGTTGCAGAATATAATGGAATAGAGAAAGCATCTCATGTTCAAGATAAATTATCCCATATAATTGGGATTGCTGAACTTGTTTTTGCTGCAGGAGAATCAAGTGCAAAACATTCAGAAAAGAGTCCTTCTGGTACACAGATACCAGATGAGATTTTAACGAATGCAGGACGTAGATTAGCTGGAGAAAATATATATGAAGAATATAAAATTCTAGCAGATTTATCTGGAGGTTTAATTGCTACTTTACCATATGAAGGTTCATTTTTTTCTGAAGAAGTTGGAGATCTTGCTATGAAGTATTTAAAACGAAATCCAAGAGTTAAACCAGAGAATATCTATCGATGCTTTAGAGGTATTGAAGGCATGGTAGTATCTGACTTAGGGGGTTTAATGCAAGTTGCAGGCGTTCATGGCGGAGGGTCTCCTCAAATGGAAACGATAACAATGATGATGCGTTATGACACAGAGAGACTTAAAGACATCTCGAAGTACCTTTTTGGGATAAAATCGAAGCTAAAAAAATATGAAAGACCAACTGTCACACCCCGAAAGATGTTGGAAAAATTTGGAAAAGCCATGAAAAGAAAAAATAAAGAATAATTTTCCTTTTAATTTTTTATTTATTTTTCACATTATACACAAAATAAATTGCTGAGTTTCAGATATAGATTCTATTTTAATATCATCGTGATCTGCTATGTATTGTTTTATTGGAATTCCATTCTTAAATATTTGATTAAATTTTTCATTGAAGATTTGATAAATACTTCTATTTCTTGAGATATATAGTCCAATAAGCTCAAATGCAGGATCGAAGCTTGGTTGGATAAGTTCATTGTCAGTCAAGCTAAAATTACTAAAATTTTCATCTGTAACGTGAATTAAAATATTTTTAAATTCTAAATTGTACATTTCAGCGTGTTTTGTGAGTAATTCAAACTCTTTGCTATTTAAAAGGTCTTTGACGACATCAGCTTGAAAAATAACTTGGACATTAATATTTTTGAGATTATCTTTAATCCGATTCATTCCTGTTCTCATAGAGTTGCTAATTTCTTCTGGAATTTTATCAAAACCATATTTTTGTATTAAAATAATCAAAGGATTGTCATATCTAATGCCTATTGCAATTCTGCATTCACTCTGAGCTAAGAAAGAGTGATACGATTCATCAAAATTTTTAACATTATAATTAATAAATTCCACAGGTTCCTGAACTATTTGCTCATCCATATTATATTTTTTAGTAAAGTCATTAAGAGAAGATTCACATTTACCTCTTTTCTCTAAGAATTGATTTTGAAGATCTTCTATTCTGTTATTTACTATATTTTGCCATAGTGTTAATATTGGAGTAGCAATATGAATTTTCATGGGCCTATCATAGATCTGTACGAGTCCTAAATCACTTAAAACAGAACAAATTTTATATCCTCTTTTTAAAGAGAGATTAAATTGATTACACACTTCTTTTAAATCGTCTATCCTTTTGTTCAATAGGAGATAATGGTATATCCTTTCAATACCTTTTTCTATGATGCCAATTGAATCGAATAATTGGCTGAGAGGTAAATATTCGGTATCTTCCATTACATCACCTATTACCAGTTCGTTCTAGTGTGAGATCAGTTAATACTTTAAATGCATCATCAACGTTTATATTATCTTTAGCTGAAATTTCAACAAAACTTGCCATATCATTTTTTTCAGCAATCTGTATTCCATAATCTCTTTCAATCTGTCGTTGTGTCTTTTCAAGGTCTAATTTGGAACCTACAAGCATGATGGGTATTGGTCCACCTTTCTGTCTTACTATAGTAATCCATTCCGAGATATTGTCTAAAGTTGAAGGTCTAGTTATATCATATAATAAAAATGCGGCATTTGCACCTAAACAATATGTTGGTAAAAGAAATCTGAATCTCTCTTCACCTCCAACATCCCATAATTGTAATTTTATTCTTTTATCGTTTAGCTCGATAGTTTTGACATGAAAATCTACACCAATAGTTAATCTTTCACTTGGGTTGAATATATTATAACAATAACGTTTAGTGAAAGAAGTTTTACCAACAGAAGCGTCACCTAATAATAAAATCTTAAAAGTATAATCATAACTCGCCATTTTCATTAAACCTTGACGTAATTAGGTAAATTAATCAATTTATATATTTATATTATTATACCTCTTATATTATTACTTTAATGAATTTCAACTTTTTAAATATAATATGAAAATTTTTTGTAGTGGTTTTTAACACATACATAAAGTGAAACTCAAAAAATAAAGGTAATTTTACTATCTTATTAGTAAGAGAAAAATTTTTACTCTTAATTTAATACTTTACATAATTAACTTTTCTCCTAATATATAGAGTAATAAAAATTAAAGAAGAAAGTCAATTTTATCATACTTTTCTAAACAACTCCATAATTTTTTCCTTTATTACAGGATTTAATTCCGTTTCGACGTGATTTTTTAATTCTTTATAAACCAAAGGATTTTTTAATAGCCGTTTATGGGTATTTAGAAATCTTATTACTGCCCAACGAACTGAATCATCTGGATCATTTAATAAAGGTAAGATAAAGTTTAGATAATTATGATCAGCAGCTAGTTCAAGTTTTAAGATT
>JBHLNL010000080.1:13508-13835 GCA_048941605.1 Promethearchaeota archaeon
GATTGTTCTAGCTCTTGTTATAAAATCAGGGTGATATAATTGAGGAACTAATACATACTTAAGTGTGTTATTCTTGACAAAATCTAAAATAAAATTAAATATATCAATTTTAAAATTATGAATTTCTGTCGTTTCCTTAATAAATGAATCTAAAACAGGCTCTATTTTTTTCCCGAGTTTTAATAGGCTTTCAAAGGAAATAAAAAAGTTCTCTGATAAATCTGATTTATGTAACTCTAAATTATTTATCAAAATTTGAATAATTTTGTCGTCAACTTTCGAAATTTCTATAATATCCCAATTTATATTATCTTCTTCTTCCCAGAT